>JAILRC010000075.1 GCA_024698485.1 Lachnospiraceae bacterium
TAAGTTTGAAAATCAATGTTGATTGAATTTTCAGGGTTGTTTAGCTGTTTAATTATCAAGGTTCTGTTTTGATCGCTCCGCTCTCGCAAAGCGCTCGATTAGATTACCACCGTTTTGAAACTTTGTCAACAACTTTTTTTATTTTTTTTGAAGAAGTTGTTTAACTCATCTTATAAAACAAACTCGTCTCTGCTCACATGCTCGTTTCTGTTTGTTTTTTGTTTTTCCGTCTCTCACGGTGCGAGCGATATATTACATCCTAAAAATGGTTTTGTCAATATGAAATTCGCATATTTTCTGAAGTTGCAAAATTGTATTAATTGTATATACAACTTAATAGATATAAAAAAGGAGCAGACTGTTCATCTGCTCCTGAATTTGCTAACGGAGAAAGAGGGATTTGAACCCTCGCGCCGGTTGCCCGACCTACACCCTTAGCAGGGGCGCCTCTTCGGCCTCTTGAGTATTTCTCCAAAAGCTCGAAAATCGCTACCAAAGGTATTCGGTTTTCAATCGCGTTCTTAAGAACGCAAGCGTTAGTTTAACAAAGAAATCACTATCTGTCAAGATTTTTCGAAAAATAGATATCATTGTTACTTTAAGCCATGTATAAGTCGTTTCCCTCGTCGTCTATAACGACCACTGCCGGGAAATCTTCCACTTCAAGTCTGTATATGGCTTCTGCGCCCAGATTCTCGTAGGCCACGACGTCCGCTTTCTTTATACATTTGGAAAGGAGAGCACCTGCTCCGCCCACGGCAGCCAGATAGACTGCATGGTTCTTTTTTATGGAAGCCTTAACTTCATCTGTTCTTCTGCCTTTTCCGATCATTCCGGTCATTCCCAGATCCAAAAGTCTCGGAGTGTACTTGTCCATTCTTCCGGAGGTGGTGGGTCCTGCCGATCCTATGACCTGTCCGGGTCTTGCGGGAGAGGGTCCGAGATAATATATGGTCTGTTCCTTTATATCTATGGGAAGCTCCTCGTCTCTGTCCAGAGCTTCGGTCATTCGTTTGTGAGCCGCATCTCTTGCCGAGTACATGACGCCCGTAAGATAGACATAGTCTCCAGCTTTTAATGAGGATGCAGTTTCTTTTGTTATAGGAAGATCGATCTTTTTTACATTCATATCATATGACCCTCGTAACATGACGATTTACATGACAGCATATGTTGACAGCAACAGGAAGACCTGCAATATGGGTGGGATAGGTCTCTATGTTGATCCCCAGAGCTGTTGTTTTTCCACCCAAGCCACCGGGACCTATGCCAAGTTCATTGATCCTTTGGAGCAGTTCCTCCTCCATGGAACATATGTGAGGAAGAGGAGAGTGTTCTCCCAGAGGTCTTAAGAGTGCTTTCTTTGCAAGGAATGCGCACTTCTCAAAAGTTCCGCCCACTCCGACGCCTACCACCATGGGAGGACATGCGTTGGGTCCCGCTGCTTTTACCGCATCAAGAATTGCATTCTTGACTCCTTCTTCTCCGTCTGCAGGCTTCAGCATATAAACCTTCGACATGTTTTCGCTTCCGAAGCCCTTGGGTGCAACGGTGATCTTTATGTTTTCCCCGGGAACTATGGATGTGTGTATGATTGCGGGGGTGTTGTCTTCGGTGTTCTTTCTTATAAGAGGATCTCCGACCACGGATTTACGAAGGTAACCGTCGCAATAACCCCGTCTCACGCCTTCGTTGACCGCATCCGTAAGATCCATGCCATCGATGTGGACATCCTGGCCGATCTCCAGAAAGACCACAGCCATTCCCGTATCCTGACAGATGGGAATGCTTTCTTCCTTGGCTATCTTCATATTGGTAACAAGCTGATCCAGGATCTTTTTTCCCAGTTCAGTCTCTTCTTTTTCTGCCGCATAAACAATTTTAGAGCTGACATCATCTGCCAGCTCCAAATTTGCCTGTATGCACATTTCCTTTATGTTTGAGATCAAAAGGTCTGTGTGGATATTACGCATTTTCTTCAGGTCCTTCCCCTTGTGCTTCTTCCGTTACCGCTTCGACGACACCTTCACCGATATCAGTCTCATCTTCGTCTTCTTCTGCTTCAACTTTACTCATGCTTGAAACATAAGTCTTGGAATTCTTGATGTTGATGAGTTTCACACCGGATGTGTTTCTTCCGATGATGGAAATGTCACGTACTCTGATCCTGATCATAACGCCGTCGTTGGTGATCATAAGGATCTCTTCGTTAATTTCTGTAGCCATTACACCCATTACATCGCCGGTCTTTTCGGCGATCTTGTAGCATCTGAGACCTTTACCGCCTCTGTGGTGGGTGTCGAATTCCTTAAGGGAAGTGAGTTTTCCGTATCCTTTTTCGGATGCGATGAGGAGATAGCTTCCGTCGGAATCAAGATTCATGGAGATTATCTCGTCGTCATCCGCAAGCCTCATTGCCATTACACCCGTAGCACTTCTGCCAAGAACACGGATCTCTTCTTCGTTGAAACGAGTACACATACCCTTCTTTGTAACCAGAAGGATGTCATTGTTTCCCGTGGAGAGTTTAACATCGACTATGTCATCGTCATCACGGAGATTGATGGCACGGATGCCTTTCTTAAGGATGTTGCTGTATTCCGAAAGGGCTGTTCTCTTGATTATGCCCCTCTTTGTAACGAAAATGATACTGTTCTCGTCATCGATGGTGCGAACGGGAAGCATTGCAACGATCTTTTCATCCGGCATGAGCTGGATGAGGTTGATCATGGCGGTTCCTCGGGATGTCCTTCCGGATTCGGGGATCTCGTAAGCCTTCATCTTGTAGACACGTCCCTTGTTTGTGAAGAACAGGATGGTCTGATGGGTGGTGCAGGTAAACATGATCTCGACATTATCGTTGTCGATGGTCTGCATACCCTTGATACCCTTTCCGCCGCGGTTCTGGCTCTGGAAATTGTCGGGAGCCATACGCTTTATGTATCCGAGTCTGGTCTTGGCAATGACTTCGTTTTCGTCGGGGATGAGATCCTCATCGATAAAATCATCCACGTCAAGACCGATCTGTGTCTTTCTTTCATCGCCGAACTTGTCACGGATGACGGCGATCTCGTCTTTGATAACTCCGAGAAGGAGTTTTTCGTCGCTCAGGATTGCTCTGAACTCATCGATCTTTTTCATGAGTTCGGCATATTCTTCCTCGAGCTTTTCGCGTTCCAGGCCTGTGAGGGCTCTGAGACGCATATCCACAATGGCCTGAGCCTGAACATCATCAAGAGCAAATCTGCTGATGAGTTCTTCCTTGGCTACAGCCACATTCTTGGAACCTCTGATGATCTTTATGACTTCATCAATATTATCCAGAGCAATGAGGAGACCCTTAACAATGTGGGCGCGTTCCTCGGCCTTTTTGAGATCAAACTGTGTACGACGTGTCACCACCTCTTCCTGGTGGGAAAGGTAGATTGAAAGGAGCTGGTGCAGGTTCAGTACCTTGGGCTCGTTGTTGACAAGAGCCAGCATGATGACACCGAAGGTATCCTGAAGCTGTGTATGCTTATATAACTGATTGAGGATCACCTGAGGATTTACATCCTTACGGAGTTCTATGCAGACACGCATTCCCTCACGGCTGGATTCATCACGGATCTCGGTGATACCGTCGATCTTCTTTTCTCTTGAAAGCTGGCCGATGAGCTCAACCAGTTTTGCCTTATTGACAAGATAGGGCAGTTCGGTGACAACGATACGGTTCTTGCCGTTTGCCATGGGCTCGATGTTCGTAACGGCACGGACTCTGATCTTTCCGCGTCCTGTACGATATGCTTCACTGATGCCTCTTGTTCCCAGGATGGTAGCACCTGTGGGGAAGTCGGGACCTTTTACAATGGCCATAAGATCATCAATGGTGGTCTCTACACCTGCCTGCTTGTCCTCAATGAGTTTTATGACGGCGTTTATGGCCTCCGTCATATTGTGAGGAGGGATGTTGGTGGCCATACCTACGGCGATACCTGTTGTTCCGTTTACAAGAAGATTGGGATAGCGGGCAGGAAGAACAAGAGGTTCTTTTTCCGTTTCATCAAAATTGGGAACGAAATCTACAGTATCCTTGTCAATGTCTGCCAGCATCTGAACGGAGATCTTGGAAAGACGTGCTTCCGTATATCGCATTGCAGCAGCTCCGTCGCCGTCCACAGAACCGAAGTTACCGTGACCGTCGATCAAAGGATAGTGTGTTGACCAATCCTGAGCAAGATAAACCAAGGCACCGTAAATAGACGAATCTCCGTGAGGATGGTATTTACCCATTGTATCACCGACGATACGGGCACATTTTCTGTGCGGCTTGTCGGGATCGTTCCCCAATTCGTTCATTGCATTGAGTATTCTTCTTTGTACGGGTTTAAGTCCGTCTCTGGCATCCGGTAAAGCACGCGCCACTATGACCGACATGGCATAGTTTACGTAGGAAGTTTCCATGGTCTTTTTAAGATCCACTTCCTGGACTTTATCAAATGTGTTATCAATAATATTGTTATCCATATCAACCCTCGCCTTAGACTTTCACTTAAGCGTTGTAGTCAAGGTTCTCAACATATTTGGCATTTTCTTCGATGAACTTTCTTCTGGGCTCTACTTCGTCGCCCATAAGGGTAGTGAATGTCAGATCCAGTTCCCCGGAAGTCTCTTCGTTCACACCCACCTTTAAAAGGATCCTCTTTTCCGGGTCCATGGTGGTTTCCCAGAGCTGTTCCGCATCCATTTCACCGAGACCTTTGTATCGCTGAACTTTATTGCTGGAATCACGGCCGATCTCCAGCATGATGGCATTCAGATCCTCATCAGAGTAAGCATACCAAACCTTTTTATTTTTCTCGATCTTATAAAGAGGAGGCTGTGCAAGGTAAACATATCCCTGCTTTATAAGTTCGGGCATAAATCTGTAAAGGAATGTCAGCATCAAAGTGGCAATGTGGGCACCGTCCACATCGGCATCCGTCATGATGATGATCTTGTGGTAACGAAGTTTTGAAATGTCGAAATCTTCACCGATACCTGTTCCGAATGCGGTGATCATGGTTCTGATCTCATTGTTTCCCAGGATCCTGTCCAGTCTTGCCTTTTCAACGTTAAGGATCTTACCTCTTAAAGGAAGGATGGCCTGAGTAGCACGGGAGCGGGCAGTCTTTGCGGAGCCGCCGGCGGAATCTCCCTCTACGATGTATATCTCGCAGTGTTCGGGATTTTTATCGGAGCAATCCGCAAGTTTTCCGGGAAGTCCTCCCGCATCGAGAACAGACTTTCTCGCGGTTTCCTTTGCACGCCTTGCGGCTTCTCTTGCTTTCTGAGCCAGAGCCGCTTTTTCGCATATGATCTTACCCACGTCGGGATTTTGTTCAAGATAGATCTCAAGGGCTTCCGTAACAACAGCTTCAACAGCACCTCTTGCCACGGAATTTCCGAGTTTCTGCTTGGTCTGTCCTTCAAACTGAGGCTCGGAGATCTTAATGCTGATGATGGCGGTAAGACCTTCACGGATGTCATCACCGATGAGCTTTTCTTCTTCCTTCTTGATGTATTTCATCTTGAAGGCATAGGCATTGCATACATTTACAAGAGCATTCTTGAATCCCGTAAAATGGGTACCTCCTTCGGGAGTGGTGATGTTGTTTACAAAACTGTAGCAGCCTTCGGAATAGCCGTCATTATGCTGCATTGCAACTTCAACATAAACATCCTTCTTTGTTCCTTCGCAATAGATAACGTCGGGATAAAGAGCCGTTTTTCCGGTATTCAGATAGGTTACATATTCCTTGATACCACCTTCGTAGTGGAAGGTTTCCGACTTGGGAGTCTCAGGTCTGTCATCTGTAAAGACGATCTTGATACCCTTTGTAAGAAATGCCATTTCACGAAGACGCTGTTTCAATGTATCGTAATCAAAATTCGTATCTTCAAAGATCTCGCTGTCGGGGAAGAAAGTGACGGTTGTTCCCGTTCTGTCCGAAGTTCCGATCTCTTTCACAGGATTTACCGCTTTTCCTCTTTCATATCTCTGGAAATACTTTTTGCCGTCAAGATCTACCGTTACTTCCAGCCACTCGGAGAGAGCATTTACAACGGATGCTCCTACGCCGTGAAGACCGCCGGAAACCTTGTATCCTCCTCCGCCGAACTTTCCTCCGGCATGAAGGATGGTGAATACGACTTCCAGAGTGGATATGCCTTTTTTCTTGTTGACAGCAACAGGAATACCTCTTCCGTTATCAATAACCGTAACCGAGTTGTCTTTGTTGATGGTAACTGAGATCTTTGTACAGAAACCTGCCAGTGCTTCATCGATGGCATTGTCGACTATCTCGTATACCAAATGATGAAGACCGCGTAAAGATGTGCTTCCTATGTACATTCCGGGACGCTTTCTTACCGCTTCCAGTCCTTCAAGTATTTGGATTTGATCTGCTCCGTATTCGGTGCTCATTATTGCCTCCGTTAAATCCTTTCAATTATACCGTTCGTAACTTTGTAAAGAGTGTTCAAGCCGCTTCTGTAACCGACGAATTCTTCAAGACCCGTACAGGTGATCACAGTCTGTATCCCGTCAATGAAGTTTAAAAGTGCCTGCTGTCTGTTTCTGTCAAGTTCCGAAAGAACATCATCCAGAAGCAGGATAGGGTTTTCACCGATTTTTCTTTTCACCAGTTCTATTTCGGCAAGTTTCAGGGAAAGTGCCGCTGTTCTCTGCTGTCCCTGTGATCCGAAGAGTTTAAGGTTCTGCTCTCCGGTATAAAAACTAATATCATCTCTGTGTGGACCTGTTCCTGTGGTTTTCTGGTACAGATCTCTGTTCAGACTGTCGGAAAGGGCCTTTTTAAAGTTTTCCGCTTCCACGTTGGGTTCATAGACAACTTTAAGATCTTCGCATCCTCCCGAGATCTTGTTATGGATCTCGTTCACAATTCCGTTAATATCGTCTATGAAATTTTTTCTTTCGGAAATGATAAATCTTCCGCATTCCGTAAGCTGTTCATCCCAGATCTCCAGCGTATCTTTGAGTTCCGGGCGATACGATATCTGTTTTAACAGATCGTTCCTCTGTTCAAGCAGTTTGTTGTATTTTGAAAGATATTGAAGATAAAGTTTATTGAGCTGACACAACTCCGCGTCCATGAATCTGCGTCTTTCAGCAGGTCCGTTTTTAATCATGCTCAGGTCTTCCGGGGAAAAGAGGATGACATTTGCCAGTCCGTAAAGATCCGCGGCTCTTTTAATCCCTATGCCGTCAATGGCAATGGATTTCTTTGCCGCTTTTCTTAGCTGCATATCTATCTTGTGGTTAAATCCGCTTTTTTGAATATACATCCTTAAATGGGACTCTTCTTCGCCGATCTTCACCATATCCTTGTCTTTACTCCCTTTGTGGGATTTTGTGGTGGCACAGAGATAGATGGCTTCAAGCACATTTGTCTTACCCTGAGCATTGTTTCCGTAGAGGATATTAACATTCTCGGAAAGTTCCAGAGTCAGCTCTTTGTAATTTCTGAAATTTGTGAGCTCAAGTTTTTCTGCGATCATTTTACGATTTCAAGTTCCTGACCTTTATAGGAAACTATGTCTCCGCCATAGAGTTTCTTTCCTCTCTGGGTCTCGACATTACCGTTCAGCAAAACTTCACCGTTCTGAATGACGATTTTGGCTTCGACGCCGGTGGAAACAAAACCCACTGCCTTTATCGCCTGACCAAGTTTAATGTATTCTTCTCTTAAAACTAATTTTTCCATTTATCTCACCGCATTGAAATTGATGGGCAATACCAGATAGATATAATTCTCTTCATTGTTCTTGATGAAAGCAGGAGCCTTTGAATTGGTCATATAGATGTTGATGTCTTCATCATCGATGACCCTTAAGATCTCAAGCATAAATTTAGGATTGAATCCTATCAATATATCCTTACCTTCTTTGTTGATCTCGATATCCTGGTTCATGGCACCGATCTGGGTGTTGACCTTAAGGTTCATATTAAAATCTTTGATATCAAGAATAATGGGCTTTTTGTCCGTTTCCTTTACAAGAAGTGTGGAACGGTCGATACTGTCCGCAAATTCCCTTCTGTTGATCTTGATCTTTGTCTCGTAGTCTCCGGAAAGCATCTGATTGATCTTATAATACTCACCTTCGATGAGACGTGAAAGAACGATGGTATTTTCAAATTCAAACATTACATGAGTGTTTGTAAAGTAAATTGCTACATCGTTGTCCACTTCTCCGGAAAGTATCTTGGAGATCTCGTTTAAAGTCTTTCCGGGAATGATTACCTTTGTGGGTTTATATTCGTTTTTAAGTTCAAGGTTTCTGATGGCGATCCTGTGACCGTCAAGAGCAACAACTCTGAGTTTATTTCCGTTGATCTCAAAAAGTTCACCGGTCATAACCTTCTGGCTCTCATTGTCGGAAATGCAGAATACTGTCTGTCTCAGGATCTCCTTTAATGAAAACTGAGAGATAACAAGTGCTTCCTTCTTTTCCACCGTTGGAAGATCGGGGAATTCTTCATCGTTTTTGCTGACAAGGGAGAACTCCAGCTTTTCGCATGTAATGGTGGTCATATAGTAATTGTTTGTTTCAATGGTAATATCGCTGTCAGGAAGTTTTCTTACGATATCGGAGAAGAGCTTGGCGTTGATCGCAATGCTGCCTTCATTGATGATGTTGCCGGGTACAACAGTTTCAATAGCTATCTCCATATCGTTGGTGATGAACTTTATATTGTTGCCGTTGGCTCTGATCACTATACAATCAAGGATAGGCATTGTAGTTTTACTTTGTACCGCTCTGAGTGAAATGTTAACACCATTGATGATGTCCGTTTTTTTGCAAATGATCTTCATGCTGACTTCTCCTCGTATATATTATTATTTTTAGTATTAGTATTAGGCGGTGTATAAATGTTGAAAAGTAGTTTCATCTCTTTTATTACACTGCTTTCGAATGTTGGTTAAGTTCTTAATAAAAAGTTTATGGGTGTTAATAAAACTGAAAAAATTATAAACACCACCTGTGGAAAAAATAAAAAAACTAAAATCTAAAAAATTATCAACAGGTTATCCACACTATATATCAACATCATGTGGATAAAATTGTATGAGTTTCTTCCTATTATATATGGTGTTATACACAAATTTATCAACCACTAAATGGTGATTTGTGTATAAACGTCTTAACTTGGATTGATCTTCTTAATGATCATCTTGATATTATCTTCCAGAACAGGATCGGCTTTAATATCTTTGTCTACTCTGTTGATGCTGTTCATAATAGTAGTGTGATCCCTGCCGCCAAACTTTCTTCCAATCTCTGAAAGGGTAAGATCAAGGTACTTCTTGCAAAGATAGATGGCAATATGCCTGGGATAGGCTATCTTTGCAGTCTTGTTTTTGGAGAATATCTCCTGAGATGTGAGTTCGTAATGCTCCGCAACAAGATCCACTATATAAGGCAGCGTAAGAGTTTTTTTACTGGAATTGGCATCTTCTATGTAATCATTGATGGCTTCCAGTGCCAGATCCATGGTGATGTCCTTCTTCTTAAGTCTCGAAAGGGCAACAACTTTATCGAGAGCAGCGGCAAGGATTCTGACATTGGAGGAAACCTTTTCGGCTATCAGCTTCAATATGTCATAATCGATGTTGATAGCATTGTCTTCGGCTCTCTTTGTAAGGATGGAAAGACGTGTTTCATAATCCGGAGCGCTGATGTCAACGGTGAGACCCATTTCAAATCTTGAAGTGAGACGCTCATCGAGACTGCTCATCTCCTTGGGAGGACGATCGGATGCGATGATGATCTGCTTCTTTGATTCGTAAAGCGTATTGAAAGTGTGGAAGAATTCCACTTGAGTCTGCTCTTTGTTGATGATGAACTGAATATCATCGATCAGGAGAACATCGGCACTTCTGTATTTCTGACGGAATTCGTCGTTACTTTTGTTTCTGATGGACTGAACAAGGTCATTGGTGAAAGCTTCACTGGTAATGTATATGACTTTCTTGTCCTTTTGAGTCTCCAGGATGTGATGAGCAATGGATTGCATGAGGTGAGTCTTTCCGAGACCCACTCCTCCGTATATGAAGAGAGGGTTGTAGACTTCTGCGGGATTCTCGGAGACTGCAACTGCAGCTGCATGAGCAATGGAGTTGTTGGATCCGATGACAAAAGTATCGAAGGTATATTTGGGATTCAAAATACCGTAGAGATTGCGGGAAGGCTCATTTATCGCAGCTTTTGCGGAATCATTGATCTTGCTCTTTAATTCAAAAGTGATCTCATAATCCTTGCCTGTAACCTCCGCAATGGCGGTACGCAGAAATGTTTCGTATTTATTTTTGATAAAATCGAGGCTGGCTGCTCCGATCTTAAAGTCATCAACGCAGATGATTATCGTATTGTCTGTGGTACTGAATACAGAAAGGGGAAGAAGCCAGGTGCGATAGGCCACATCTGTGATGGAATATTCTTCCTTCATATAAGACAATATTTCATTCCATTTTTCTTTTATTACGTTTTCCATTAATTCACCGACCGTAATTTGAAATTTTTCCGGAACTGTGTCGTAAAAACCTCTTAAAAAGGCAATAAAATGCGCACAGCATAGCTAGTTAATTATAGCAGAAATCGGGCTAAATTTCAATTAAAGATGAAAGTTTTTTGCCTGTCCCTCAAAAAATATCTTGACGAAATAAGGCTTTTTGATTATAATTACTTTCGCTTTATTTTGCGATATTTATTTTCAGTAAATATAAATTGTAAAAAACGGTTGCAAGGAGGTGCATCGCAATGGCAAAAATGACATTTCAGCCTAAGAAGAGACAGAGAGCTGTAGTACACGGTTTCCGTTCCAGAATGAGCAGTGCCGGTGGAAGAAAGGTTTTATCAGCAAGAAGAGCAAAGGGCAGACACAAGATTTCAGCTTAATACATAATTTGCCGGGTCGCAGTAAATGTGACCTTTTCTTCTATATGGATAAAAGAATTGGTAGGATTTGAATCTGTAGTGCCTGCCATGAAAAGGTAATTATTTTGGCGGAGTCTATTAAGAAAAACAGTGAATTTCAGCTTGTTTACAATAACGGTAAGAGTTATGCCAACAAGTATCTGATAATGTACGCTTTGAAAAATGATTTGGATCGTAACCGACTTGGCATCTCCGCCGGCAAAAAAGTCGGAAACAGCGTGGTACGTCACAGGATCGCCAGACTGTTAAGAGAAAGCTTTCGTTTAAATGATGAGAAGTTCCATAGTGGTTGGGACATGGTTGTAGTGGCAAGACCGCTTGCCCGGGGAAAAAGCTTTTGTGACATAGAAAGTGCTTTTTTGCATTTGGCAAAATTGCATGGAATAATAAATAATGAAAAGACTGTTTATTAAACTTATTGTTATATATCGCAAGTATCTTTCTCCATTAAAGGGAAGGCCCAGTTGTATTTATGTGCCTACCTGTTCTCAATATGCAATCGAAGCCTATGAAAAGTATGGCGTGGTAAAAGGATCGTATCTGACAGCAAGACGCATTTTGCGTTGCAATCCCTTACACAAGGGCGGATATGACCCCGTACCTTAGTCATGCTTTTTTGTTGTTTAAAAAACAACGTATCAGCTTGCTGATACGTTTTGCTGTGTACATAATGCACCGAAAACTTCGGTTTTCAGGGTGCACTATGTACACGGCAAAAGTATAAACTTGTTTATATGTAGTTTTTAAAACTGCTGAAAGCTGCAAGCTAAAAAGTATAATCTATGTTATTGGAGGTAGAGATTTGTACCCTGTAGTACTTACACAGGTTGGTGGCTTACTGAAGCCTTTTGCCTGGTTTTTCGGATTGATATTCAACTGGCTCTATGAACTGCTTGCTTTGATCGGGATAGAAAACATCGCCGTTACTCTCGTGCTGTTCACCATCATCATCAAGATGCTGATGCTTCCGCTCACCGTAAAGCAGCAGAGATTTTCAAAACTTTCTGCAAAAATGCAACCTGAACTTTCTGCAGTCCAGGAAAAGTTCAAAGGAAGGAAAGACGAAACTTCCCAGAGACTTATGGCCGCAGAGCAGCAGAAGGTATATGAGAAATATGGAACAAGCCCAGCATCGGGTTGCCTTCCCATTTTGATCACTCTTCCCATCATCTTTGCGATGTATAGGATCATATATGCCATCCCCGCATATGTTTCAAAGATAAACGATCTTTACACCACCATTGCAAATGCTGCAATGGGTCAGGAAGGATATTTCGACTTTTTTAAGGGAGCTGCGGAAAGCCTTGCTGTCAGCATTAAGAAATGGGATGAAACAGGATCCGGTGTTTTCACCCTTAAGCACATCATCGATATTCTTACCAAGTTTGGTACAGAGAACTGGGCAAGTCTTCGCGAGACCTTCCCCACTCTTGATAATGCTGCAATTAACGGATCCATCGACAAGATCAATTCCATCTTCTCGGTGTTCGGACTCAACATTTTGAATTCCCCTTCTTACTATGCTAGGGAGAACGGATTCTTCAATATTGCTCTTATCGTTCCCGTACTTGCTGTTGTTACTCAGCTGGGAAGTTCACTTCTTCAGAAGGCTCAGAACAAGACCGGAAACAATAAGAAAGATGACAATCCCATGGCTCAGAGTATGAACTCCATGCTCTACATCATGCCTTTTATGTCAGGCTTCTTCTGCTATGGATTCTCACTTGTAATCGGTATCTACTGGATCATCCAGACTGTTGTTTCACTGCTTCAGCAGGTGTTCATCAACATCTATCTGGATCATACCGATATGGAAGCTTACATTGCAAAGAATTCAGCAAAGCTTGCAAAGAAGAGAGAAAAACTTGGGGTTCTCCAGAATTCCTCAGCTGTTTCAAACCTTGCAAAGTACCAGACAAAGTCAATCGACTATTCTCAGCCTGCACCTGTAAAGACCACTTCGTCCTATGCTAATATGAGCGCATCTTCAAAGAACGTATCAAAGAAGAATGATGCTTCATCCCAGGCTGATAATGATAATACAAATGCGGAAAGCGCAGACGTTCAGGTAAAAGCACCTGAGAAAAAGTCCGTTTCTGCATATGCTAATTTATTAAAGAGAGATTAGTGAGAGGAGACGCAGATTATGAGAAATTGGATCGAAACAACGGGTAAAACCGTGGAAGAGGCTCTTTTGGAAGCTTCGATCGCACTCAACACCACTGCCGAGAATATTGATTATGAAGTGATCGATGAGGCTGCTTCAGGTTTTCTCGGCATTAACAAAAAGCCTGCAAAGATCAAGGCAGCACTTAAGGAATCCAAGATCGACAAGGCAGCAAATTTCATTTCTGATGTTCTTAATGTTATGGGTATCAAGAATGAAGTTAAGAGTTCCTATGATGAAGATGAAATGACCATGAACTTTGAGATCGTCGGCGAGAACATGGGAATGCTCATCGGTAAGAGAGGCCAGACCTTAGACTCTCTTCAGTATCTTGTAAGCCTTGTGGTAAACAAGGAATCCGAAGATTACATCAAGGTTAAGCTTGATACCGAGAACTACAGGGAAAGACGTAAGCAGACACTTGAAAATCTTGCAAAGAACATCGGAAGCAAGGTTAAGAAGAGCGGAAAGTCAGTTGCTCTTGAACCCATGAATCCTTATGAAAGAAGGATCATCCACTCAGCTCTTCAGGATGACAAGTATGTTGAGACTCATTCCGAAGGAGAGGAGCCTTTCCGTAAGGTTGTCATCAGTCTCAAGAAGGGTGTGAGACCTTACAATAAGTTCCATAACAATAATCGCGGTGGATACGGAAACAACCGCGGTGGTTACGGTAACAAGAAGGGCGGCTATGGCAGCAGAAGTGCTTTCAACAAGAAGAGCAACAAGCCTCGTGAGCCTTATCGTTACGGCAATATCGAAGAAGGCGAAGTATATGAAGGTGTTACGGCAACAATTGATCCCAGTGAACAGATTTGATTCGTGATACTCTTACAAGCTTAATTTACACAAAATCAAAAGGGTGTCTCTGACACCCTTTATTTACTTTTGGATATGAAAAACGATACCATTTGTGCAATTGCAACAGGGGCAACAAATGCCGGAATAAGTATTATAAGGATCAGCGGTGAAGATGCATTCACTGTGGCTGACAGGATTTTTGTTGCAAAAAAAACGGGAAAAAAGCTGGCGGACAGGAAAACTCACACTTTGACTTACGGAAACATTGTTTCCGATAATGAGATCGTAGATGAAGTCCTGGTTTCGGTAATGCGTGCTCCAAACAGTTACACAGCGGAAAATGTGGCTGAGATCAATTGTCACGGCGGATATGCGGTTACAAAAAAGATCCTTGAACTTTGCATTAAAGCAGGAGCAAGATTGGCTGAGCCCGGTGAGTTTACAAAGAGGGCTTTTTTGAACGGAAGGATGGATCTTTCTCAGGCCGAGGCCGTTATTGATCTCATTAATGCTTCCAATGAAGATGCTGTTAAGAATTCTGTTGCCCAGCTCAGCGGAAAACTAAGGAATAAAGTTGTTGCTCTCAGGGAAAAGATCCTTAAGGACACAGCATATATAGAAGCTGCCCTTGACGATCCCGAACATATGGATCTCACCGGTTTTACGGATGAACTTTCTGTTCATGTGAATGAAGAGATGAGTGAGATCAAGGATCTTCTTTCAGGTTTTGAAAACGGACGGCTTATCCAAAATGGTATAAGAACCGTCATCCTTGGAAAGCCCAATGCGGGAAAGTCCACTCTTTTAAATGCTCTTACGGGAACACACAGAGCAATTGTTACCGATATTCCCGGAACCACAAGGGACATCCTTGAGGAGATCATCGTTATCGACGGCATCACTCTTAACATTGTTGACACAGCAGGGATCCACGACACAGAAGATGTGGTTGAGAAGATAGGTGTGGAAAAAGCTGTGGATGAGATAGAAAATGCAGATCTCTGTCTTTTTGTGGCAGATGCTTCCAGAGCTCTTGATGATGACGACAGAAATATAATCCGGCTTTTGGACGGAAAAAAGGCTGTTGTTCTTTTGAACAAGTCGGATCTCTCTCCCGTTCTTACTTCCGATGATCTTAAAAAGGCCTGCAACAGAGAGGTCATTTCCATTTCCGCAAAGGATGAAACGGGCATAGACATTTTTGTCGAAGAGATAAAAAAACTCTTTGGCTTTGGTAAGCTGGGAAAGAAAGAAGATTTTTACATTTCAAAGCTCAGACACAAAGAACTTCTTGAAAATGCTCTCCTTTCTTTAAAGGAAGTTCTGAAGAGCATAGATCTTGGAATGTCGGAGGATTTCTTCTCAATAGATCTTATGAATGCTTACACTTCGCTGGGTTCCATCATCGGCGAAGAGATCGGTGACGATCTTGCCGACAAGATATTTAAAGAGTTTTGTATGGGAAAATAGGTAATATAATTTCTTTTTCTATAGAGGTTTTAAAATGGATCATATATATGAAACATATGATGTTGCCGTGATCGGAGCCGGGCATGCGGGTTGTGAAGCTGCCCTTGCATCTGCAAGACTTGGGATGAATACCATAGTCTTTGTTGTGAGCACGGATTCTATCGCTCTCATGCCCTGTAACCCCAATGTGGGTGGTACTTCAAAGGGGCATTTGGTGAGGGAACTGGATGCTCTTGGCGGAGAAATGGGGAAAAATATAGACAGGACTTTCATTCAGTCCAAGATGCTGAATGTTTCCAAGGGTCCCGCCGTTCATTCCCTTCGTGCTCAGGCTGACAAGCAGGAATATTCACGTTCCATGAGACGGGTTCTGGAAAATCAGGAAAGACTCACCGTTAAACAGGCGGAGGTTTCCGATATTCTTGTGGAGGACGGACATGTGACGGGAGTCAGGACTTTTTCGGGCGGAGTTTATCCCTGCCGTGCAGCTGTCATATGTACAGGTACCTATCTTAATGCCCGCTGTGTTTACGGTGACACCTATACATACACCGGACCCAATGGTCTTCCGGCAGCAAATCATCTGACGGACTGTCTCAAGAAACTGGGAATCGAGATCTATCGTTTTAAGACCGGTACTCCCGCCCGTATCGACAAACGTTCCATTGATTTTTCGAAAATGGAAGAACAGTACGGTGATGAAAGGATCGTTCCTTTTTCATTTGAAAACACAGAGGAATCCGTAAAAAGGGAGCAGGCTCTTTGCTGGCTCACATATACCAACGAAACAACTCATGATATCATCAGGAAGAACATAGACAGAAGTCCCTTGTATTCAGGAAATATTAAAGGCACAGGTCCCAGATATTGTCCTTCCATTGAAGACAAGGTCATGAAATTCCCGGACAAAGATCGTCATCAGGTTTTTATTGAACCTGAAGGAAATTATACTAATGAGATGTATATTTCCGGAATGAGCACTTCCCTGCCTGAGGATGTTCAGGTAGCCATGTATCGTTCCGTTCCCGGTCTTGAAAATGCCAAGATCGTGAGAAATGCATATGCCATCGAGTACGATTGCCTGAATCCCATGCAGCTGAAACCCAGTCTGGAACTCAAGGCCATAGGCGGACTTTTCAGTGCCGGACAGATGAACGGAAGTTCCGGATATGAAGAAGCTGCTGCCCAGGGTATCATTGCGGGTATCAACGCAGCCAGACTTCTTAAGGGTCTTGATCCTTTGATCCTTGACAGGTCCCAGGCTTATATAGGAGTTCTGATCGACGATCTTTGCACCAAGGAGACTCATGAGCCCTACAGGATGATGACTTCCCGCGCGGAATACAGACTCATCCTCCGCCAGGACAATGCGGATCTTCGTCTCACCGAGATCGGGCATGATATCGGACTCATCGATGACGAAAGATATGAGAGATTCTGCCTTAAGAAAAAACAGATCGAAGATGAGATCAAGAGACTTAAATCCACAATGATCGGCGGAAAGGCCGCCATTCAGGAATTCCTTGTTTCTCATGACAGTGCTCCTCTTAAGACAGCTGTTTCTTTGGGAGATCTCATCACGCGACCGGAGTTTGATTATTATTCAGTAGCTGACATAGATCCCGGAAGACCTGAACTTCCGAGGGAAGTGTGTGAACAGGTGGAGATCGAACTCAAGTACGAGGGATACATCACGAAGCAGTTACAGCAGATCGAAGCATTTAAAAAAACTGAAAGTAAAATGATCCCCGAAAATCTCGATTATGATGATGTTCCTTCTCTTCGTATCGAGGCAAGACAAAAACTGAAGACCATAAGACCTGTGAACATCGGTCAGGCTTCCAGGATTTCGGGAGTTTCTCCTGCAGACTTAAGTGTACTTTTGGTTTATATGTCAAAGTTTGCAAATAAAAATTAATTTATGATTTAATAATTGTCCTATGCGAGATAATACAGTATTTAGACAGGGTCTTGAACAATTAAATATTTGTCTTTCTTCAGAACAGTTTCTGCTATTCGAAACCTATTACGATCTTCTGGTTGAAAAGAATAAGGTTATGAATCTTACAGCCATTACCGAATATGAGGATGTTCTGATCAAACATTTTTTGGACAGTCTGACATTGGTAAAGTCTGAAAAGGCTCTTAAGATCCTTAATGAGGGTGGAAAAGTCATTGACATTGGAACCGGGGCCGGTTTTCCCGGAATCCCTCTTAAGATTGCTTTTCCTAAGATAAAGGTTACTCTTATGGATGCTTTGAACAAAAGGATTGGTTTTTTGAATGAAGTGATCCTTTCTCTGGGACTAAAGGACATTGAAGCTGTCCATGCCAGGGGAGAAGAGGTGGCCCGAAAAGATCAATACAGGGAAAAATATGACCTTTGTGTTTCCAGAGCTGTTGCAAAGATCAATTCACTTTCGGAACTCTGCCTTCCTTTTGTAAAGGTGAAGGGATTTTTTGTTCCATATAAATCGGGAAATATTGATGAGGAACTTGAGGAAGGAAAAAATGCCATCGGAAAACTTGGAGGAAAATCCGATGAGGTTGTTCGGTTTGCTGTTCCTTTGAGTGACTACGAAAGATCCCTGGTGGTGATCGAAAAGAAGTCGAATACTCCTTCTCAGTACCCTCGGGCGGGAGGCAAAGTTTTCAATAAACCGCTGTAGTCATCTCTGATGCGATATTAGGGTCTTTAATGTACATTTACACATTTTTAAAGGCCAATATCGCACGAGAGAGCAATTTTTTGAAAGAGGTTAGTATGTATATTACCGGAAAGTACATTTTAGGCGGGCTCGGAGATCTTTCCGAGGTTTTTACCATTCGTGAAAAAGTATTTTGTGAAGAACAGGGTCTTCCTTTAGAAAAGGAACAAGATGAGGATGATAAAGAGGCGATCTTTGCTCTTGCTTTTGAAGAGGGTGAGGATTTTAAAAAACCTGTTGCTACGGGTCGTCTTCTCTTCCTCGGAGAAAAGTTTAAACTCGGAAAAATCGCAACCTTAAAAGAATATCGTAAAATGGGATATGGAGATTTTGTGGTCCGGATGCTTATAGATAAAGCTTTTACCATGGGTGCGAAGGAAATTTTTGTTGATGCTCAGATCCCTGCAGTTGATTTCTATAAGACCATAGGGTTCAGATGCGTCGGAGAACCCTTCGACGATGAGGGTATAATGCGTCAAAGCATGGTGGTGGAACCCCACACTTGTAAGAGAAACTGCTGCCACTGAGCTGCTTTTTCCAAAACCTAACTATTGGTTTACAAATGTTTTCTTTGTGTTTATAATAATTATTATCATATTTCACGAGGAACAATTATGCGAGGTCTCGATATTTCATCAACTCAATATCTTGAAATGAACTACTTTATTGATTCGTTGATGACCGATCACGAGGCCTTTATTCTTTATATTGATAACAGGCTTTCTTCTCTCGGTATAAGCAGAGAGGATTACGAAAATCCGGACTTTTCTTCAAAAGATCATCCAGAATCTCCTTTGATCAATGATCTTCTTGATAAAAGGAGAAAGATGTCGGAGACTATTACCAAGATCGGTTTACTTAAGGAGTATTACTTAAATCTTTTAAGTATTTCTGAGTTTGTGCTTTATAATTCCTCTGAACACAAAGATGATTACAGTGAAATGAATATTTCAGGTCAGAGTTACAGGAAATTAAAGATCCAGGAACTGGAAAGAAGTAAGATCTCTTCAGATCTTCATGACTCTTCCATCCAGATACTCACCGGACTTGTACATAAGTGTGAACTGATACAGAAATTACTGGACATCGATGTTTCCAGAGTCAAGATCGAGATTTCATCCGTTATTGAAGATCTTAAAAGATCTATTTCCGATCTTCGTAGTCTTATTTTTAATCTGCGAGCCCCTTCTTTTATGGATTTTTCTCTTAGAGAGTCCATAGAAGATTTCTGCTCATATAAGAATAAGGATCGAAAGGTATCTGTAGTTGTTTTATCAGAAGGAGATGAAAATGATCTTCTTCCTATTGTAAAGTCGAATCTTTATCGTATTTGTCAGGAGGCTTTTTCAAACATCCTTTCTCATGCGGATGCATCCAGGGCAAAGATATTTATAAGATACTCTACAGATGAGATACTTTTAAATATAACTGATAACGGAGTGGGCATCGATGAAGAGCTTTTTTTAAATAATTCTCTTGGAAAGAAGAATTTTGGCCTTTTGATCATGAAAGAAAGAGCGGAGATCTTGGGCGGCCGATTTGAAGTTTTTTCACCTGAAACAGGAGGCACGGAGATCCGTGTGTTCATACCCAGATTTCCCGAAGGAGTGTAATGAATAAAATTAAAGTTTTTTTGGCTGATGACCATTTGATCATCAGAGACGGGTTGAAAAAATTATTTGAATTTGAAGATGACATTGAGGTTGTTGGTGAAGCGGGTAACGGCATTGATTGCATTAACGGTGTTCTTGAACTTAAACCCGATGTATTGCTTTTGGACCTTAGCATGCCTAAGGTTCACGGTATTGAAGTTCTTAACCAGCTTAAGAAAAAAAGACTTGCAACAAAAACTCTTGTGGTCACCGTTCATGATGAGTTTTCATATTTCCGAAAAGCCATGGCGGTAGGAGCTGCGGGATACATCCTTAAGGATTCCGATTTCGATTCCTTTCTTACGGCTATACATTCTGTTTATGAAAATAATAGATACGTTGACAAAAAGCTTCTTCCCCAATACAATGATTTTATGAATTCCGGTGAAGATTTTGACCTGAGTTTTACCAAGAGGGAGACAGAGATCTTGATCCTTATTGCTCGAGGTCTCAGCAATAAAGAAATTGCTGAGCAGCTTTTTATCAGTGATAAGACCGTAAAGAATCATATCACCGGTATTTTTGACAAGATACATGTGAAAGACAGAACACAGGCAGCGTTATATGCTATTAAAAATAATTACGTGAACATATAAAATGTTTCACGTGAAACATAAGGAGATTTTATGGGAAAAACTATTGCCATTGCAAACCAAAAAGGAGGAGTCGGTAAGACTACCACTACTATCAATTTGTCTGCAGCTCTTGCCGAACTTGGTAACACTGTTCTTGTAATTGATATTGATCCGCAGGGTAACACCACTTCCGGACTCGGAATCAATAAGAAGAAACTCAGAGCCACTGTTTACGACCTCATTTTGAACCAGGTCAAGCTGGACGATGTTCTTACAAAGAGTGTTGTGGACAGAGTAACGGTCATTCCTTCCGATGTTGACCTTGCAGGTGCGGAGATCGAGCTTATCGGTGTTGATGAAAAGGAATTCCTTTTAAAGAAGATAGTTGATCCCATCAGAGACAGATATGATTTTATAATCATTGACTGCCCGCCTTCACTCAATACTTTGACTGTCAATGCTATGACTACGGCAGACTCGATCATTGTACCCATTCAGTGCGAGTACTATGCTCTGGAAGGCCTTTCTCAGCTGGTTCATACAATTGATCTTGTTCAAAAGAGATTGAATCCCGAATTACAGATCGAAGGTATTGTTTTCACCATGTATGATTCAAGAACCAATCTTTCCGTACAGGTAGTTGAAAACGTACAGAAGAATCTCAAACATTTTATATATAAAACTATGATACCCAGAAATGTACGTCTTGCCGAGGCACCCAGCCATGGTCTTCCCATTACGGTGTATGATTCAAAATCGGCGGGAGCTGAAAGCTATCGTAACCTTGCAAAAGAGGTTATTCAGCACAACAAAAAGAAATGGTATTAAAATGTTTCACGTGAAACATTTTTGACAGGAAGATTTTAAAAGGGAGAAAAGACATGGCAATTAAAAGAGGATTGGGGTCAGGACTTGACAGCCTTATTACGGATGACTATCTGACAGAAGGAAAAATACCGGGAAAATATGTTCAACAGGAATCGAAGATCTCCATTAATGATATAGAGCCCAACAGAGGCCAGCCCAGAACATTTTTTGATGAAGAATCACTGGAGGAATTGGCAGACTCAATTTCACAGTATGGCATCATTGAACCCCTTGTGGTTCAGAAAAAAGGTAAAAGATACGAGATCATAGCCGGCGAAAGAAGATTCAGAGCTGCAAGAAAAGCAGGACTGAAAGAAGTGCCGGTGGTCATCAGGGATTTCGCGGATGCAGATGTATTTGTCATTGCACTTCTTGAAAACATCCAGAGAAAAGACCTGAATCCCATTGAAGAAGCCATGGCTTATCAAAGACTCATCGAAGAACACAATCTTAAGCAGGAAGATGTGGCCAAGAAACTTTCAAAGAAGAGAACCACCATCGCAAACTCCATGCGTCTTTTGAAATTGTCAAAAGAAGTGAAGGATATGCTGATCGCAGGAAGTATTTCAGAGGGACACGGAAGAGCATTACTTGCCGTTACTGATGAAAAAGAGCAGATCGCTCTGGCAAAAAGGATCGTTGAAGAAAATCTCAGCGTAAGAGAAGTTGAGAAGATCGTTAACGGGCTGAAGGAAGAAAATAAAAAGACAGACAAAAAAACGGAGAAAAAACCCGAAAACAAAGAAAGAGCTTACAGAGATGCGGAAAACAAGATGAAAGAGGCTCTGGGAACAAAGGTTGAGATCAAAAAGAAGAACGATAAAGAAGGAAAGATCGAGATAAATTACTACTCCATCGATGAACTTGAAAGAATTATCGAGATAATAGAAAAGAGCGGAAAGGATAATTGAGAATGGATCCGATGGAGAACGTAAAGTTCCTGTGGATGGCCATATTTATAATGGCCATATTACTGATAGCGTTTATTGTACTGTCAGTGATCATGCTTTTAAAGGAAATGGGACTTCAGAAAAAATATGATGCCTTTATGAAGGGCGCAGACGGAGCATCTCTCGAGAGTTCAATGCTCACAAAGTACAAAGAGATAGACAAACTTAAAAAAGAGACAAAGTTGAATGCGGAAAAATTGGATGTTGCATGTGAAACTTTGATCAATTCCTTCCAGAAAATGGGCATAGTAAAATACGATGCCTTTGCCGAAATGGGAGGAAAACTCAGCTATTCTCTGTGTCTTTTGGATGATAAGGACAACGGATTTATCATTACATCCATCCACTCGAGGGAGGGATGCAATTCTTATATAAAGGAGATAATCAGAGGCAAATCCTATGTAATAATGTCGACGGAGGAAAGACAGGCTCTGGAGGCTGCACAAAGAGGAAGCAAGTATTCGGATATATGATCGTGAGAAGGTGACTGCGAGGAAAATGTATGAGAAGGATACAGACAGAGCAGATCAAGGGAAATGAGGTCGTAGCAAGGGATGTTTACAGTACAAACGGCGCAATCATTGTTGCCGAAGGTACAAAACTTAAACTGGAATATAAGCACAAACTGCTTGAGTTGAAGATCTATGACATTTTCATCGAAGACGAGATCTCCAAAGAAATATCCGGAGAAGAATATACGGATGAGATCGTTAAGGATCTTTGTTCAACAAACCTGAACAATACCATCGAAAGTTTTGCTTATTCTCCCACCGAAGATACCACCCGGGTTTGCGAGATCGCAGAAGGGATAATGGAGAATGTTCTCAGCAAGAAGGAAGTTCTCTATAATGTTTCGATGGTGAGAAGATTTGACAGGAACATCAGCGAACATTGTCTCAGCGTAGCTGCTCTTTCGGTTTTGACTGCCCTGAATTCGGGATTTTCAACGGAAAGCACACGAGAGATAGCCATAGGTGCTCTTCTTCATGACATCGGATATCTGAGCATGAAGGTGGATTACCAGAAACTGGGCGTGGCAGAGCTTACGGAAGATGAGAAAAAAGAGATAAGAAGACATGTGGTATACGGATATATGTTGGTGGAAAAGCAGAAATGGCTGAGTCCCATAGCAAAGGACATCATTCTCTACCACCATGAAAGGATAGACGGAAGCGGTTATCCTTTCAGACTTTCGGGAGAAAGGATTAAACCCGAAGTAAGGCTTGTATCCATATGCGATGCTTTTGACAACATGATCTATGGCACTCTTGAACCCAGAAAAAAGGTTTATGAGGCCATGGAATATATAATGGGAAACGCAGGAACAAAGTTTGACAGGGAATATGCCATGAATTTCAATAATTCGGTAGCTGCATTTCCTGTGGGAACCCTTGTAAAGACAAACACCGAAGAAGTGGGGATCGTCATCAGACAAAACAATCAGGCGCCTACCAGACCCGTATTGAGAAAACTTAAGAAAGACGAAAACGGTGAATGGAAGGCCACAGATATCGAATATGACCTGATCAAAGATCTGACGATCTTTATTGTGGACACACAGGAATAATCGAGGAAAAAGATGAATTGTATGTTGCATACGGTCGGTTTCAGTAAAGTCGAAGGCGTTGAAGCCGAAAGAAGACTGAAAGACGAACTGATCTATGGTTATTCGATGAAAAAAACGAAGACCGCAAAATTAACGGAAACAAGAACTGCAGTGGAAATATTCTGCGAGATCGCACCCAATACGGGGGTGATATATCGCGGAGAATATGACAGGATGGGCATATTTTTGGCGGATAATTTCTTTCCTGCCCATATATCGGAGAAGGTGAGCCTCTTCGAGCCCATAATGGTAAGCAAAAGAATGGACAGTGACGCCTATACGGCGATGGCTTACGATTACACACACAAGATACCAATCATATTCTATCTTCAAAATATGGTGGACATGTATCTTGAACTCAATCCCGAAGACAAAGAGAAAAGCTGTGAAGTTTATCTTACGGGATTGGCGGACGACGGAAAGATCATTCTTCCGGTTGAAGGCCCGAAGGTTGAAGTGAACAAGACTGACGACGGAAGAGATGTGGAAGAAAACGAGGACGACGAAGACGACCTCGAAAGTGAAGTTGAGAGACAGATCCGCCAGCTGACGGAAAAGGAAATGAACGAATTCATCAGCATGACGAATCGATCTAAAGATGAAGATCTTTATTCTATAGTGGAAACTACTTTCATGCCATGTGGAACAGAGGTGGACACATACACCATCATTGGTAAGATCCTGTCGGTGGAGAGCAGGGAAAACTACCATACCAATGAGGAAATGTACATTATGGATGTGGAGTGTAACGGCGTAGTGATAGAGATCTGCATCAATAAAACAAAACTAATGGGTGAGCCGGAAGTCGGAAGAAGATTTAAGGGAAATATCTGGCTTCAGGGTTACGTAAATTGGAAAACGGAGAAAAAAGATGACTAAACACATTGAGTACAAGACACAGGGCGTATGCTCAAAGGAGATCCGATTCGATATCGAAGACGGGATCGTAAAGAATGTTACATTTATCGGCGGCTGCAAGGGAAACACCCAGGGTGTGGGAAGACTTGCGGAAGGAATGAAGGCCGAGGACATCGTTGCAAGATTAAAGGGTATCAAGTGCAGGGATGACAATTCCTGCCCCAACCAGCTTGCTATAGCGGTAGAAGAAGCACTGAAAACCATGTAAAGTCCGAAAGAGGACTATCAGAATAGCTTTTAGAGGTAAATATGAGTAAAACAGAGTTTAAACCCGGAAACATGCTGTTTCCTGTACCTGTTGTATTGGTGAGCTGTCAGAGACCGGGAGAAAAGCCAAATCTGATCACGCTTGCATGGGCGGGGACGGTCAACAGCGATCCGCCAATGGTCTCCATATCCGTAAGAAGTGAAAGATACTCCCATGACATCATATCGGAAACGGGCGAATTTGTTATAAATCTCGTAAACAAAGACATTACCTTTGCTACAGACTGGTGCGGTGTGAAATCCGGAAGGGATTTTGACAAGTTTAAAGAGATGAAACTGACAGAGCAAAAGTCCCTGAAAGTGAACACTCCGGGAGTTAAGGAAAGTCCTGTGAACATTGAATGCAAAGTCACGGAGAGCAAGGATCTCGGAAGTCATACCATGTTCCTTGGAGAAGTGGTTGCAGTGACGGTTGATGATAAGTATCTGGACAAAAACGGAAGATTCAGAATGAATGATGCCAATCTGACAGCCTATTGCCATGGTGCATACAGATTGTTGGGAGAAAGTATCGGAACATTCGGATTCTCGGTAAAAAAATAAAAGAAAGCCGATGGACATGGATCCATCGGCTTTCTTCTTATCTTACGGAATATTCATATATAAGATCGTATACAGAATCTACAATGATGTCGTTCTTCAAATCTTCAGGAGGATAATTGTCTATAAGATCCTTGGCTGAAGCGTAACCGTAGTCATTATAGTTCTTCTCTGTCCACTCGTTTATGATCTCATCGGAAAGCTGCATTTCTTCATTTATGAAGATGGCCTTACAGCAGTGGATCACTCTGAGATTGGTCTCAGCCGTGGAATCGCAGATGAGTCTGAGGTCATCCAGGGAAGGAACACCATAGTAAAAACTCAGCACTTCGTTGATGTCTGTCTGAAGGAAAGCCGCATAGATGGCAGCGCGTTTATAATAGTAGTTGAACATCTTGTCGGCATAGGCAGTGATGTCATCCTGATGCAGGTTTTCAATACGGAAATTAGCGAAGATGTTATCTAAGATCTGAGCGTTCTCATAATCTTTTGCTTCTTTTTCTCTGATGCTTTCCCTGTAAGCTTCTGCGGAATCAAAGCCGAGAAGTGATTTTGCAAGTTCGTCGGAAAGCTCGGGATAGCTGTATTCCATGACAACGTTAAGGGTAACTTTAAAAACTGCTGTTTTACCCTTGAGATCTTCGTTTCCGTAATCCTCGGGATAGTTGATGTTGACATCAAAGGTTTCGTCCTTTGTGTGCCCTATGATCTGATCTTCAAAGGTATCCACAAGTTCACCCGAACCGAGAACAACTTCAAGGCCCAGACCCTCTTCATAAGAACCGCCCTCGATGGGTTCGCCGTCAATATAGCCAACATAGGTGATGAGAACGATATCACCGTTCTTTGCGGCTCTGTCCACTTCTACTTCGTCGGCATAATCTTCAAGTGCTTTTCTGACAGCTTCGTCCAGCATTTCTTCTGTCAAAGGGAGGAATTTATATCCTTTATAATCCGAAAGAAAAACAGTGGTATTGGTAGATGCATCGGTAACGATGATCGGAATGGGCGTAGGTGTGGGAGTGGGGGAAGGAGTGTTTGTAGGTGTGGGGGTATAGGTGTTGGTAGGTAATGCAAGGGTGGGTTCGGGTCCTTCGGTGGGAGTGGCATTACCGCTCTTGTTTCCGCAGGCTGCAAGACCTGCAAGAGTTAACAATGTGAGAAATAGTATGATGGTTTTTTTCATTTTTATTCCTGTTCTTTCTTTTGTAAGATACTTACGAGGATCTCTCCTTCACAACTGTAGATTATAGCGGTTCAGGAAAGATCGGTCAATGATTTTAAAAAGTATGTTTGATGCACGCTATGTTTGATGCATGCATAGGTAATCCCGTAAAAAAAACAAAAAGGTAACAAAGTTTTGACATAAAAAATAAAGCCCGGAGAAAAGTCCCCGGGCTTTGATGTTTTGTGTATCAGTGGAATACGTGAATGTAATTCTCAAGAACATCTGCTGCTGCCTCGATCTCTTTGGTACGATCGTTAACATGATTGATGGTGGTAGCGATGTTGGAAACGCTGGCACTGCACTCTTCACAGGATGCTGCGTTCTCCTGAGCAATGGCACTGAGATCGGAAATAGCCGAGATAACAGTCTGTTTCGCAGAAGTGAGGGAGGTGGTGTCTCCTGATATGATGGATATCTGATCTACGGACGCATCTACCTGTTCTTTGAGAAGCTTGAAGGATTCGCGGGTCTGCATAACTTTTTCCTGTTCGGCTTCGATGATGCCGCCGATCTCGCCGATAACCTTTGAAGACTCGGCGGAAAGGGAAATGATATCTTCAACGATCTCGTTGATCTGCTTAACCGACTCTGCTGAATTTGCAGCAAGAGCACCGATCTCATCGGCAACAACCGCAAATCCGCGGCCTGACTCTCCTGCTCTTGCAGCCTCGATGGAAGCGTTGAGGGAAAGGAGTCTGGTCTTGTTGGCGATTCCGGAGATCATATCCGTAGCGGCTGTAACACGAACAATGGCCTCATTGAGTTTGGTCATATGCTCGGATATGTTGGAAGCGGAAGCAACAGACTTAAGGGAGGCTTCGTAAACATCGGAAAGATCCTGAGAAGAATTCTCGGAGATCTCGTTCATCATCTTGGAGGAATCACGAAGGGCATTGACGCTGGCAGAAACTGACTCTATGTTGGAACCCATGTGAATAACCTGCTCGTTGATGGTGGAAATGGTGGAATCAAGGGAACAAGCCGTGTTGGAAAGTTCCTGTACAACGGTATCTATGACGTCCGCTCCGCTGGCTACATCGCTGCAGAGAGCCTTGGTCTCGCCCACAACGTCCTTGAGGGAAACGGAACTTTTCTTGATGTCGTTAACGATATTATTAAGATTGCTGCGAAGCTTAACAGCGGAATCAATGATGGCGGAAGTTTCGCGGATCTTACTGGAAATTACGATATCATGTGAAATATCGGCATCAGCGAGTTTTGTGGTGGCATCCGTAACTTTCTGAAGCGGAGTGATGACGGCTTTTGAAAAAAGAACTATGATGGCACCGAACACAACGATCAGAAGTACTGCAACAATAACAAACTGTTTGATAAGAGAGACTCTGGCAGATTTAAGGTTGGCATCAAGGCGTCCTGCAAAGCACATGCCCACGCGTTTTCCGTTCTCGTCTTCGAAAGGCTTGTAGCAAACGGTATAGGATTTACCTGCGATAATGACGCCTTCTTTGAAAACTGTTTCGCCTTTTCCGTAAACAGCTTCGGTGATGTCCGCATCGGCGGCTGTACCGAAAGCTCGCTTTCCGGAATCGGTGATGATAGAGGAAATGTATCTGGTGACGGAACCGTCACTGTTGGCCTTGAAGAGGGTCATCTCGACGTTGTTTTCCTTACCGGAATCGATGAATTCATAATCTTCGTCGACAACCTTGACGGATGTGGATGAAGTCCAGTCGACACCGAAATAGTTGTTTAAGGAATCGGTGTAAACGGAAAGAATAGTATTAGTGTCTGATTTAAGCTCGTTGGTGATTTTTGATATGCTTACTGTTATTGAAATAATGAGTGATACCAATAAAGGTACGAAGCCAATGACCATCAATACATAAAGTAATCTAGTTTTCTTCATAGTAACGACCTCCAAAAGTGTTGTTATAATTATAGCATATTTTGAAAGAAAAGAATACAGAATAAGAAAAAATAAGAAGTGAAACAGACAATAATTAATAAATACAGAACAGTCGGAGAATAATGGGGATGTATAAAAAGGTTAAGCGTTAAGTAATGTATTTAAGCGAATGATAAAACATTGACATTAAGTTCACCTTGTTTTATTATGAAAAACGAATAATCAGATGAAGAAACTGAAAATTTCGCGGTATGGGAGAAGGAGAAGGGATGAAGAAGATAACCATCATAAACAAGGAGTTTATGCAATTTCTTAAAAATCGCGACAGCGCATATGTGGACTACCTTACCCAGCTTCCCAACCGGCGTGCCATGTATGACTACTATAATAAGATGAAAAAAGACAGCTATGTGTCTGTCTTCTTTATAGATATAGATAATTTCAAGATGTTCAATGACGTCTACGGACATTCCGTGGGGGATGAACTGCTGATCACCCTTGCCCAATACTTCAGGCAGAGTTTTCCCACTTCCGGGATGTTCAGGATCGGCGGTGACGAATTTGTTGCGATCACCGAAGGTCGAAAGATCGAAGCGGAAGCCATCGCTCTGGCAACAAATCTCCTTGAAGGCATCAAGAATCTTAAATTCAGGGAAGATGTGCGCTCTCAGCTCACTCTTTCCGTAGGTATAATAGCAAATCAGAACGTGTCCGTTAATCTGGACGATATCCTTGAAAAGTGCGATAACGCCATGTATCGGGCAAAGCAGAAGGGGAAGAATTCCTGCGTGGTCTTCAATTCCTTAGAAGAAGAAATGAAAAAGACCAGTGAGATCGAGGAGGAAACGGAAGCGGCCTACAGCCACAACGAGTTTGTTCCTTATTTCCTGCCGAAGATAGACATATTCTCAAAAACGGTTTACGGAGCGGAACTGCTGGTGCGTTGGGTGCATTGGCTGGACGGAGTCAGAACTCCGGATGCGTTCATTCCCGTGTTTGAAAAGAACGGTTCGGTGTCAAAACTGGACTTTTATATGTTCGAAACCGCTTGTAAGATGAAGGAAGACTGGAAGAACACACCTTTGGAAAAGATCGTTCTTGCGGTGAATTTTTCTCCCGTTTCGTTTTATATAAGCGATTTTAAGGACAGACTGGTAAAGATCGCTGACAGATATGCCATACCCCATGAACAACTGGAGATAGAGGTTCCGGGAAAGACATATACGGACTGTACGGATCGCGTGAAGGATCTGCTGAAGAGTCTCAAAGAAGCGGGATTTCTCGTGACATTGGACAATTTCGGAGGAACCTACTCTTCTCTTGCGGCCATTAAGGACCTTCCAATTGATACAGTAAAGTTTGAAAGGAATTTCATAAGATCCACAACCTCCGACAAAAGAGGCAAAAAGATCCTCAGAAACCTGTTTACTCTCTGCAAGGACCTGAAGGTGGACATTATGGCCATCGGCGTTGAGGAAGAGGAACAGCTGGAGACACTGGTGTCCTGCGGATGTTACAAGGCTCAGGGATATTACTATCTGGAGCCTGCCACTGAGGACGAATTTATTAAATATGCCCTGAGCAACAGCGAAAACTATGCGAAACCGGTGAAGTTCAGTTTTAACAACACACTTACATCGGATGACGAAAAATATACGGCGGAGATCCTGAATCCCACAGACGACGGAAGGTTCGAGTTTGCGGAAGGACCGAAGGAAGGTCTGGGAGCCATACGATTCCCGGGCGGTCACAGAAACGAAGATAACATTCTGAAGATCCCCAATGAAGTGTTGCGCACGGAAAGCTGGACCATATGCTTTTGGATGAATGCGGAAGCCATCAACAGATGGACGGTCATCCTGTACATCAAATATGAACTGGGATTTGTTTCCTTTGCGCCCAACAGCAGTGATGTCAACTGTTGTTTCAGGATAAGGGATTCAAGAGAGGAATCGGAGTGGTACGATACAAAGTATGATATTCTGCCCTTAAACACCTGGGAACACGTGACCATCAGTTACGATTCGGAAAAGGAGGAAACAAACCTTTATCTGAACGGAAAAAAGGTGGCGGGACTGAAAAAGGTACCTGCCCAGAGATTTGTGTATAATTTCTGGCTGGGAGGAGATCCTTATCAGCAGTCTTTCAGAGGAAGGCTCTCGGAATTTACGATCTATCCCGAGGAGAAGACGCCGGAAGAAATTGAGAAGATCTACAAATCATTTTGAGGTAAGAGGATGGATATGCTGTATTATAAGATGATACGGGAGGCGGAGGCGGTTTTTAAGGCTTTGAGCACGCCTATGCGCCTTAGTATCATGGAAATGATATATAAAAATAACAATATGAGCATGAACGATCTTGCGGAAGCGTTGGGACTGACCAACGGAGCCATCTCCATGCATGTGGGAAAACTGGAGGAAGCAGGGCTGGTGAAGATCCACACCACATCGGGAAAAAGAGGGATCATGAAGATCGTTCGTCCACGCTACAACAGGCTCATGATAGATCTGGCACCCGAAGCGGATAAAAGAAAATGCTACACGGATGATATCAGTGTGGGACATTATGTGAATGCAAATGTGTCGCCCACCTGCGGCATAGCGACGCCTTCAACGATAATCGGTTCCTTCGACGATCCGAAAGTCTTTTCCTTTGCAGAACGCTTTAACGCAGGCATATTGTGGTTCGGGACAGGATCTGTGGAATACAATCTTCCCAATCATCTCATAGCAGGACAGAAACTTCTGGAATTGCAGATCTCTTTTGAGATATCGTCGGAAGCACCGGGATATATCGAGGATTACCCTTCGGACATTTATTTTTCCTTAAACGGGAAAAAGGTGGGAATGTGGGTGAGCCCGGGAGATTACGGGGCAAGAAAGGGATATGTCTCCCCGGGCTGGTGGCCGGAAACACTGAACCAGTACGGGCTTTTAAAAACACTGATCATCAATTCCGAAGGAACTTTCATTGACGGGGACAATAAGATCTCAAACATTACGATAAATGACCTTAAGATCGACTATAATTCATATATATCCTTTAAGATAGAAGTTCCGAAAAATACGAAAAACCCCGGAGGATGCACTCTTTTCGGAGAAAATTTCGGAGATCACAATCAGGCCATAAGGGTCAAGGCGTTTTATGAGGACGAAAAAAACAACCGCACAGAATAGTGCGGCTGCAGAGCGTTCCCTGCGGGAATCGAACCCACAACTGATCCTTAGGAGGGACCTGTTATATCCATTTAACTAAGAGAACGAACATTGAGATTATAGACTTAAAAGCTAAAAAAGGCAAGAGTTTTATTTGGGCAGCACGGACATATATTTGCCCTTGTGGAAAAAAAGGACTATAATATAAGGTATAAAAAGCCGATATATAATACGGATCATATTATCCTCACGTAATTAAACCACCTGAATAAGGGAGATGTTTATGAAGAAGATAAATTTTAAGGACAGAATATTCGGAACCGGAAAGAAACCAAGCGCAAAGGACGCGGGAAGAAAAGTGCTGGCAGGCATGCTCTTTGCTGCAGCATGTTTCATAGCGATCTTTGTTCTGCTGGAGTTCCATCACATCTACTGGATCGTGGGCATCGCCTGTGCCCTTCTCATGGGAGCCGCCTTCTGGTTTTTGGACTCAATGTTCGGGGACAAGGACGATATCTTCGATGAATTGACCAGAGCCCAGGAGGAACTGGACAGAGTCAGGGAAGAGGACAGAAAAAAGGCCGAAGACGAGTTTAAAAAGAAGATCGAGGAACAGGTGGCGAGCCTTGACAAAACAAGCCGTGCCATGTACGCAGCGATGAAGAAGAGCGCGGATATGCAGGAAACACACCTTTCCCAGATGCAGATAAAGATCGACAAGGTGATCATTGATCAGAACGCCGGCGTAAAGACCATGATCAAGTTCAATAAAGAGAACGCGCGACAGATGGCTCTGAGCGAAAAGGCAACACTGGAAGAGATCGCCACAAGGATACCTTCCGGAAAAAGGATCTTTGCACCCGATGAGGAAAACGAAGACTATACCGTAGACGATAATTACTACGGCGAGGAAGAGAAGGAAGAAGATCTTTTCTATAATCCCGAGACCGAGGAGCCCGTTGCGGAGACGGACATTTCTCTTGACAGCCTTGAAGCTCTCCTTCCCGATGACGTTCCTGAAGAGAACGATGCGGATACGGTGATAGATGCGGACACAGTGATAGATGCCGATACCCTCACCGACAGCACACCTTCTCTTGACGAGTTGCTGGCGGACGTTCCTCCCATTGAAGAAGAAAGTGTCATTGAAGAGGAACCTGCTGTTGAGGAAGCTGAACCCGTGGATACGGTGATCGACATACCTGCTACGGAAGAACCCGTGATCGAGGAACCTGCACTTGAGGAACCTGTGTTTGAAGAGCCTGTTATCGAGGAGACCGTGCTTGAGGAGCCTGTGATCGAAGAAACCGTGGCCGAAGAACCTGCTGCGGAAGAACCTCTTTTGGATGATCTGTCTTCAGTGATAGCAGATGCCGAGATCCCGGAGATCAATGACGCAGATTTCGACAAAACGGCGGAAAACCTGAGTGACGAGTTGTTTAAGGACATTGAGATACCCGAGGAAGAAGTCCCTGCAGAAGAAGTTACGGCAGAGGAAGCACCCGAGGATCCTTTGGCAGGACTTGCGGCATCGGGAGTTGACCTTTCAAATCCCAACGCAAATCTTTCCGCGGAAGACATAGCAAAGCTGTTCCAGGCAACAAAACAATGATATTAATGGGGCTGTTGCACTATCAATTAGTGTGCAGTCCCTTTTATTATGCAATGAGAAGTGGCGGGAAAAGAGAAAAGATGATATAATCTACAGTCGTTAAAGTGATAAGAAGATAAAAAATGGTAAATAATGAGCAACGATTGTGTTGACCGAAAGAAAGTAGTAGTATATGATTTAACGCAAGTGGATATAAGCAAGGAAAAACACAGCATAAGATCATTGAGCGGAGTATCCAAAACATATCATAAAAGTCTCAGGAGGACAAAAAAATGAAGTTTTTTATCGACACAGCAAACGTAGATGAGATCAGAAAAGCAAATGACATGGGCGTTATTTGCGGAGTTACAACAAACCCCTCACTTATCGCTAAGGAAGGCAGAGATTTTAAGGAAGTTATCAAGGAGATCACAAGCATTGTTGACGGACCCATCAGCGGAGAAGTAAAGGCTACAACAGTTGACGCTGAAGGCATGATCGCAGAAGGAAGAGAGATCGCAAAGATCCATCCCAATATGGTTGTAAAGATCCCCATGACAGTTGAAGGACTTAAGGCTGTCAAGGTGCTCAGCAAGGAAGGCATCAAGACAAACGTTACTCTCATCTTCTCTGCAAACCAGGCGCTTCTTGCAGCACGCGCAGGCGCTACCTACGTTTCACCTTTCCTTGGAAGACTTGACGACATTTCCATGCCCGGTATCGATCTCGTAAGAACAATCGCAGAGATCTTTGATATCTACAACATCACAACAGAGATCATCGCCGCATCCGTAAGAAATCCCATCCATGTAACGGATTGTGCACTTGCAGGCGCTGACATCGCTACAGTTCCTTACAAGGTTATCGAGCAGATGACAAAGCATCCTCTCACAAACGAAGGTATCATCAAGTTCCAGAACGATTACAGAGCTGTATTCGGAGATAAATAAAGAATTCAATTTAAGGAGACAACAAATGGCAAACAAGATCGATCAGATGTCCGCAAACGCGATCCGCGTTCTTGCGGCAGACGCAGTTCAGAAGGCAAAATCCGGACATCCCGGACTTCCTTTGGGATGTGCTGACATTGCATATGAACTCTGGGCAAAGAAGTTAAAGCACAATCCCGCAGATCCGGATTGGGCAGACAGAGACCGTTTCATCCTTTCCGGCGGA
>JAILRC010000093.1 GCA_024698485.1 Lachnospiraceae bacterium
ATTCTGGTAGATGGCATTTGCCGTTCCCGTGTACCACTCTGTGTTTGTGCTCTTTTCATAAGGCGGAAGGATCGAAACACCTCCCACGTTACGGTCAAGATCCCAGGGAATTCCTATCCCGATGTGAGTGTTGAGCTTCAGTGGCTGGTACTGGGTCAGCACGCCCACAGTGTCAACACCGGAATTGATGCAGTTACTGAGGGCAAAATCAATTATTCGATATTTACCTCCGAAAGTAACCGCAGGTTTCGCCATGTTTGCAGTCAGAACGCCAAGCCTGGAACCCTGGCCTCCCGCAAGAAGCATGGCGATCATTTCTTTCTTGATCACGTCTGTCTCCTCCTGATGTCATTGTGCTGTAAACCCTTAAATTTCAAGGCGTATCCGATTAATATCATAGCATATTTTTTGAATATTGCAACTATTTTGTTTCTTATGTTTTAATTGAATAAGCATTTAACATTCAAAATGTTAAATAAAGCGAGGATATTAAGTTAAAACGTTTCATCAAAATCGCACTAAAGCTTTGAATTTCCGTATTGTAAGCCCTGTGTCCTGTTCCACGATCAGTCTTTGTGTCCTCCGTCGGGATCACCCGAAATTTTTTTCGGGTGTAGCGCACATATGACCGCTCTCGCAAACTTGTTTGCAGAAGCGGTCGAATGTGCGCGTTTACAACTGTGGCAAATGCCACAGTTGATCCCGACACATTCATAACGCTAATTATTCCTTCAAAAATGCCGATATATTGTACGTAACTATTATGAACTGACAAAATATTTCACCTTCACCCATTTATTTTACGAGGTATTTATGAATATACAGAATGCATTTGCAGCTTACGGCGTTAACAACAATCACGATACAAAACCCGCGTCGAATCTCGACGAGGCTCTCAGCAAGATCGGACAGGAAAAGACATCGAAAACATCCTCCTCTTCAAAATCCGCCTTTTCTTCCATTGAAGCATCCTTCGGAGCAGCAGAAGAAACCCTTGATTCCGCTCAGACTTCGGAACTCTATTCCAAGAATCTGGGTTCGGAGCAGAATGTCTCTTCCTCCGAAGACGACAACAAAACAGAAGCGGAAAAGGATCAGGAAAGACTTGAAGATTCCTCCGACAGGATGTCCGCATCCGATATGGAACAGCTCATCAACGAAGGCTACGATGTTTTCGGAATGACCACCGAAGAACTCAGTGCCGCAGTGGACAGGCTGAAACTTCAGAAAGAAATGTTCGCAGAAGCCATCGAAGGACAGATCGAGGCAAAGATCGACAACAGAGAGGCAGTCATCGCCATGGCTATCCGTGCACTTGGCGGCAATCCCGATGCAGAGAAGATCGCAGACAAGCTCATGAGAGCAAATCTTCCCGTCACGGAAGCCAACCTCCGGAGAGTTGCCATCGCCCTTGAAATGAGCGGCAACGAAAGAACCGTTTCCGGCGCGGAAGCAGAGTACCTCATCCGCAACAAAATGACTCCCACCCTTGAGAACATTGCGGAGGCACGTTCCGCATCTGCCGTTGCCAAGAAAGAAAAGACTCTTTCCGAAGCGGCATGGAACCAGCTCCAGCCCACTGTCAGCCATCTTCTTTTCCAGGCAGGTCTCCGTCAGGGAAGAGACATGATGGAAGCGGCCCAGGACTTCATCCGTAAGGACATACCTCTCACCGCGGACAACCTGAAGGCATATGCACAACTTACAAAGATAAAGCTTACAAAGGACGAAATCCTCACCCGTGCGGTGGACGCCATCTCCATAGGTCAGGAACCCAAGTCCGCAAACCTGCTTTCTTCCACGGCAAAGCAGGTGCGCCAGATCATTAAGAACAACGATACCGTCACCGATGCAGGCATCGACTATGCTGTAGCAAAGAAGGCAGCTCAGACGGGAGAATATTCCGCCGACAAGCTGGAGCTTTCCCTTGGTGAACTCCATGAAGCCCAGGAAGAAGTGAACTCCAACGCAGTTGTTCCTACCTATCTTGAAGAATACGGCAATTCCGGAATGGGTAACGCAGCCTCCATCAAGGCCCGTCGTCAGCTGGAAGAGGTAAAGGCAAAGATGACCTATGAGGCAGGTTATCGTCTTGCAAAGGAAGGCATCCGTATCGATTCCGTTTCAATGAACAAGCTGCTTAACAACCTCCGTGCTCTTGAGAACCGCTACTACTCCGACTTCTTTAAGCAGTCGGGGGCCGCTCCCGGAAGCTACACCCAGAACGACGTTGACCTTTTGAAGGACACCACCAGAAGATTAAAAGAGATCGAGAACATGCCCGCATCTCTTGTTTACGATACAGTGGACAAGGCTGAGAACATCACCATAGACGAGCTCTTCGAAGAAGGCCGCGGAACCTACAGTCACGTGATGGGCAAGTTCAACAACACTTTTGAGACCGTGATGACCTCTCCTTCCGCAAAGTACGGAGACAACATCGAAAAAGCTTTTGCGAACGTGGACAAACTTATCGAGAACGCAGGTCTCCCCGTGACGGAAGCTTCCAGACGTGCCACCAGGATCCTTGGATATGCCGCTGCGGACATCACAGCGGACAACATAAATAAAGTTGCGGAATACGATGCAAAACTGCAGGACGCATTTACCAACCTTACTCCCGCAGTAACGGTCCGTATGATCCGTGAAGGCATCAATCCACTGAACGAGGCTCTTGACGACCTTGTGACAAAGGCTGCCGAATTCAAGGCGGAAACGGGAATGTCTCAGGAAGATTCCTATGCAAACTTCCTTGTAAATCTGGATAAAAAGAGCGATCTGAAACCCGAAGAGAGAGACGCTTACCTCGCCATCTACCGTGCTCTTCATCAGATACAGGAATCCGAAGATTCCGCTCTGGGAAGCGTTTTCAGAACAGGCAGCGAGCCCACTCTCCAGTCTCTGCTCACAGCTGTGCGCTCGGGTAAAGCTTCGGGTCATGAAACAATTATAAACGACACTTTCGTAAATCTTTCGAAAGTGTCCGGAGACGTTGACAGGATTGAAAATAAGATACGTGCAGGTCTGTCAAAACCTTCATCTCCCGAGGGTATAATGCTAAATAAATTGGTGGAATCTGCCGATAATACATTAAAGGAACTTTCCGAAGACGTGCACTACACCGCAGACGAATGGCTCAAAAATCTCAATGAGCTGGCCGCCAGCGGACAGAATGCAACACGTTTTCTGGAAGACTTCAACATACTTACAAACATAGAGAACATCGATGCAGCCAAGGACCTTCTGAACGAAGACACCACGATCTTCAAGAACTGGAAGCGTTTCAAGACTCTGGCAACAGGAGAAGAAGGCGTCCTTCCCGATTTTCTGGAAAGCTTCAACAGCGAGGAAGAGATCGGAGAAGCCTTCAGCGCATTCACGGAAGAGTCCAAGGAGATCAAGAAAGAGATCCAGCACGATCCTTCAATGAGCAGGCTCGATGTAAAAGCTCTTAAGAAGATGGACGTGGGCATCAAGTTCATGAACCGTCTCAGCAAACGTAAATTTTACTCCATTCCCGTAGACACCGGTAACGAGATCGTAAGTATGAAAGTTACCATCGTAGATGACGCAGAAAATCAAACTTCCCGCGTATATGCTTCGGTCCCCACAGAGAACCTGGGAACGGTATCCGCGGAAGCGACAATCGAAAACAACAAGATGAAATGCTTTATAAGCAGCACCACCGCCCAAGGCATGGGAGTTCTCAAAGACCGTCAGTTAAACCTCTTTGCGGAACTTGCAAGAAACGGGATACAGATCGGTTCCATTTACTACGGAGCCGAAGAAGTTCCCTCCGATCGTTACGACTACAAGACTTCGGGACTTTACAAAGACATCCCCGAAGGAACGGACACCGGAAGCCCTTCAAATGAGCTTTACAGGATCGCAAAAGTCTTCGTAACACATGTGAGACAGGCAGACACCATGTAGAGGCCGGAAATTCAGTAAGGAGAATGTGAATGAGAATCAATCACAATATTTCGGCATTAAAGATCAACAACATCCTCAGCAAGAACAACACCTCGTTGGAAAAGAGTCTCCAGAGACTTTCTTCAGGCTACAGGATCAATTGTGCGGCAGATGATGCGGCAGGTCTTGCGATCTCCGAAAAGATGAAGACCCAGATTGCAGGTCTGAATCAGGCATCCAGAAACGCATCCGACGGCATCTCCGTTATCCAGACCGCCGAAGGCGCTCTCATCGAAGTTGAGCAGATGCTCCAGAGAATGAGACAGCTGGCAGTGGAAGCAGCCAACGGATCCTACACTGATGAAGACCGCGCTACCCTTCAGGACGAGGTTTCCCAGCTGAAAGCCGAGATCAACCGTATCTCCACCACCACAGAGTTCAACACCAAGACTCTTCTGGACGGTACCGTTGACAGACGTTCCTACTCAGACAACAATGCGGTTAAGCTCATTTCCCTTTCCGACAGCGTAAACGTTAAGAGCTACACCTTCGAAGTGGACAAGGAAGCTTCTCAGGCAGTGGTAATGACCAAGCTCATGCGTTCTGTCGCTCCCGAGTCCGGAAAGATCACCATCAACAACGAAGAAGTGCAGATCGAGTCCGGCGATTCCATCGATGCCATCCTTTCCAAGCTCACCGCCACCTGTGACCGCATGGGCATATATGTAGGCCTTACCAACGGTGAGAAAAATCCCGACGGTCAGGGCGGTTTCACCCCCGCTTCCGCTCAGGATGCTCTCATCGGAACCACAAGCCTTCTCTTCGTTACGGAAGATTTCGGCTCTGACGCCACTCTTTCCGTAAGCTGCACCAACTCCACTCTTGCTTCCGCTCTGGGACTTTCCGGAACTTCCATTGCAAGAGGTACGGATTCCGCTGTTTCTCTCGGTACAGAGAGTGCCAAGGGTGCCGTTGCGAAATGCACCGGCATTGTTTCCGATGCTCTTTGCGGAACAGGTTCCCTTACCTACACCATCGACAATACGGAAACGGGACTTACGGAAACGGTTAAATTCACCGTCAACGCAGGTTCCGTAAAAATGGACTATACAGACTATGCAGGCAACCTCATCACTGCTACCCAGGCAGTGGCATCCAACACCTATGCCGATGTCATCGCCGCTATGCACGATCTTGCCTCAAACACATCCGGTATGGACATCTTAAACGTTTCCTTTAAGGACAACGACGGTTACATTTCCCTGACAGCAGTTACCGCTTCTTCCGGAAAGGACATATCCATCACCGTTACGGACGATAACACAGGCATATGCGCAAACCAGCCCGCTTCCGTAAGAGGCGGCGAGTATGTGCCCACAGCTCCCGCTTCACAGGGGACCATGTCCGCAGTCTTCTCTACCCAGGATCAGAAGACCTGTTCCCTTGAATTCAAGATCGAGAACGGAACAGTCACAATGACATACATCGAGGGCGAAGCAACGGTTCGTTCCCAGACATCATCCACCCTTCCCGCAAATCCTACCAACGATGACGTGATCAACGAGATCATGCAGCTCTACTCAACACTTTCCGGCGGACTCATCGACCTTACCGTAGAGACCGGAACAGCAGGAAAATATCTTCAGTTCACCTCCGCAGATCCCGCCTACTCCACAGTAAAGGCATATGACACCAGCGGCTATCTCGCTCAGAACACGGAATCTGTCATCAACGTGGGTGAGGCAAACGTAAACTTCAACGGCGGAACGGTTGATATGACAGTTAAATCCGCTGACGGAACTTACACCAACACCTTCCGGGTGACCATTCCCGCAGGAACAACAAAGGCCAATCTTGCAAGTGCATTCAGCACAGCTCTTGCATCGGCTCCTTCATACAACGGAACAGCACTGAACAACATATTTACACTGACTCAGAACGGAAACGACTTCCTGATGGAATCCTCCGTTTCAGGTCTCAGCCTGACGATCTCCGATCCCAACATGGCTCTTGTGAGCCCTTCGGCTTCATCGGGCTTTGATGGCACAGCTGCTTCCGGTAACGGCGAGATCCATGTAGCGGTGACAGGTGGCGACACTATCGATTTCACCGTCACAGATTCTCTTCTCACCATGGTTTATACCAGCGGCGGAAACACCCTCACCAGAACCCAGACCCTGACTGCGGATCATTCAAACGGAGCAGTGGTAAAGGCTATGGCTGAGCTCTGCAATGCAGAAGTTCCCTCCCTCACAATAAACACAGACTTTACGGATCCCAAGAGTGCTGCATTCTCCATGGATTCCACAGGCGCCATTACGGTTACCGCAGACAACACTCTGAACTTCTACGACACCAAGCGTTCCACCGGTGCGGAAGTAAAGGGCATCTCCATGGGACAGTCCGTAACCACCACAAAGGGCAAGAATGCAGGCGGCTTCTCCGAGACAGCTACAGTTTCCGTAGACGGCGATTACATCACTGTCCGCGATCGTAACGGCTTCGAGATGGTGCTCCAGGCATCTGCCGGTTCCATCAGCAAAGAGACCACGGTAACGGTTCTTGATGCAGGCCCCATGACACTGCAGATCGGAGCAAGCGAAGGCCAGACAATGGAGATCAGGATCCCCTGCGTAGACACCACCACACTCTTCATCGACTCCGCAGACATATCCACACAGGACGGCGCACAGCATGCCATCACCCTGTTCAACAATGCGGTCATCGAGGTTTCCTCCATCCGTGCAAAGCTCGGTGCTTACCAGAACCGTCTGGATCACGCCATCAACTCTTTGGACACTTCCGCAGAAAACCTGACAGAAGCCCTTTCCAGAATCGCAGACACAGACATGGCAAGTGAAATGGCAACCTACACTCAGCTTCAGGTGCTTGTACAGGCTGCCACAGCAATGCTTTCACAGGCTAACGAAAGACCTCAGAACATACTCAACCTCTTACAGTCATAAGGAATCTTAAATGAACAAAGAAGAAATCAAAGCCTTTACGCTTCGCGTTACCGAAGCCAACTCATGTGACCTCATCGTGATCCTTTACGATATCGTTCTCTGTGACATCAATAGCGCGAAGAAGGCCCATGAAAAGAATGACCTTAAAGAATTTACGGATCGCATCCATCATGCCACCCGCTTCATGAACGAGCTGATCTCCAGCCTCAATTATGAAGGCGGCCTTGCAAAAGACCTGCTGAGCCTTTACAGCTACTGCAACAAGAGCCTTTCTTCCGCAGTGGCAGGCAGCAATCCCGAAGCTTTGGACATCGTAACCGACGTTATCACAAAGCTCAGGACTTCCTTCAAAGCCCTCGCAGATGCAGACCAGAGCGGTCCTCTCATGAAGAACGCCCAGAGCGTATATGCGGGCCTTACCTACGGTAAAGGCTGTTTAAACGAAACCTACGTGGATGCGAAAGATTACAATCGCGGTTTCAGAGCATAAAAACAAGTTCGGTACATGCCAAAAATGTATCGAACTTTTTCATTTGAATCAAAGGTAAAGTACACCGTCGAACCGACTTAAATATTCTTTTTCTGTATTATGCGTTATTACGATTCTTGTAATATCTTGCAGAGAAAAAATAAGTTCATCAATAATCTGTCGATTTTCCAAGTCCAACCCTGTTGTTGGTTCATCAAGTATCAGCACCTCCGGTTTCCTAAGCAAAACCCTAGCCAAAGCAATCCTTTGTTTTTCCCCTCCAGATACTCGATCACCCATGTCTCCTAACGCTTGTTCCGAGGACTTTTCAGACAGTTCTCGCAATTTCAACATATCAATAAACTTGTCATATTCCTGATCGATAGATATACTACTAAGCAAAGAAATGTTATTTTCTAAAGTCTCATTTAAAATATATTCATTCTGATTAAGGTATCCCACATGCCTGTAGACCTCTTCATCGCGGATTGTTTTTATATCTCTGCCCGAAAGATAAATACTTCCCGAATAATCATTTTCGTATTTCAATAACAGTTTTACTAAGGTAGATTTGCCACATCCACTTTCCCCACATATTGCATAACATTTCTTTTCCTCAAATCGAAACGATACGTTTTCAAACAGTTTCTTCTTTTTCGATTCGTCTTCATTTGTATACCCAAACGAAACCTTATCGTAAAAAACATCCCATTTTTTATTTAAAATATTATTTTCATTTATATCTACACTAACAGTTTTCGACTTTTCAACAAGGGCATCTGTTTTGTTTTTTATTGGTCCAACCGCTTTCATATGAATAAACGCCTGAAGTATTCCATTTGTTCCACCCACCAAAAAATCAGAGAGCATAATACAACTGACCAATTCACCAACCGTGATCTGATCTTTAATGATCCAATATCCTCCCAACCCTATCAAAGTAACGTTTCCAATTTTACTTATAATATCCAATAATGAAAAGGTCAGCGTTGAAAAAACATCAGCGCTTTGACTTGCTTGGTTTTTTTTCTTACTGCTTTCTTCTACACTTGCAACAATTCGTTCCGGATTAACATTATTAAGCTTCAACATTTCAAACCCCTGTATAAATTGCATAATGCTTCCGCCAAATCTCTCATATGCTTCGGAACGACGAATTTCGCGTTGTTGGTTTTCCTTTTCAAAAATTGCTGAAACCACTATTGGAAGAATCGAGAATGCAATCGCAACAATCAGAAGTCCGGGGTGAACTAATGCCATCGCAACTACCGTACCAGCAAACAAAAATATAAATTTTGCAATAACAGAAAATGAGCCATAGTAATCCTCACCGACTTTATCCAGATCATCAGTAAATACATTCAAATAAAATGCATCTTCCTTTTTTCTGAATAGCCTTATTCCTCTGTTTAGTAGTCCACGAACCATTCTATTTGCTGTTGTCAATGTACAACCGAAGAAAAACACCTCATTAGACCAAACTGCTAAAACAAAGATAAAATTATTAAGGACTGTAAACCCCAAAACAGCAATACACTTAAATATCATTGCCTTAACATTTCCTTCGCTTGCGAGATCAAGCGCCTGCCCAGTCCATATAGATGCAACTATTGTCATTCCAATCGAAATCATTCCTAAAACACACGAAAGAACGCATACCCAAATATCTTTATTTCCATTTGTTTTGTTATTTAGCATTTCGACAAAGCTCCTATTTCCAATAATCTTTCAACAAACACAAGAACATCTTTTCTTAAATCAGTCACGTCAGTATCGTAAATATCTGCCATTTTTCTCACAATTACATCAACGGTGCATTCCGCCTCTGCAACTATAATATCCCATAAATCTTTTGCCGTCTCATTTAAGACATAATAGCATTCTTTTTTATGATTATAAAGGACAAATTGATCACCATAATTATTCCATCCAAAATCACTATTACTGATTTTATACATTATATCCATAACACTCTGCTCCTTTTAAAAATGCATCACACGCACCGCAAATACACCGATGCATGTGATGACTTTGTGTCGCTATTTTTTAATGACACCACGTCTTACATCCGGATCTGGTTCGTCCGTTTCCTCCGCCCAACTGGACCATTACTGTCGGATCATAAGTATCAATGATCTCCGGTATAAAGTACTTTTTTTTCACATTAATCACCTCCTTTGGTTTTTGTATTATAGATTGCATAAAGCATTTCTATCGAACATCTTTCTGTGCAGGGAATAGTGAGGTTTCTACAATCATTATAATTGTTGGCAATGCATTTATAACACTTTTTATAATGTCCGCACGCCACACATTTAGAAAAATCTTCACGTTCAAGTTTTCTTATTTCATTGAAAAACGGATTACTTTCCCATATTGTCTTTAATTCTTTTTTGTATACATTTTCAGGTTTATAATAACCGCCTTTAAATTGTAAACATGGATAAACATCTCCAAAGACATCAATGAAACAAGCACTTCTCGCAGCCACACAAAGCCCTGTAAAAAAGCCGTCCTCTCCATTTTCATCGGCTTTCCCATAAACAGAAATTTTGTCTAAAACACTCTTAAGCAAATCCTCAGATAACTGATATTCCCTATTTTTATCAACATTTCCTATCTGTACAGGTTCAATTCTCGTATCAGGATTCCATGTACATTTAAGTTCATCTTCCACAAACCTTTTCATTTCCGTTATATTTTCAACATTTTGCTTGCATATTATTGTATTTACAACAACATTGGCTCCGAGTTCTTTTAAAAGTCTTAACGCGTTAGTTGTATTAGCAAATCCATTTTTATTTCCTACAATACAATCATGCTTTTCTGCATCAAACGAAAGCAGACTTATATAGAAATCCGAAATGGTTTCTGCTAACTCTACAACGTTCGAATCATTGATCAGCGAACCATTTGTATTTAATGTACAAATAAACCCTTTACTTTTTGCATAGTGAAGAATTTTCAAAGCATCTCTGTGGATCAACGGTTCTCCCCCGGTAAAATTTACTCTTAAACATCCCATTTTATACAATTCATCTAATAAACGGAAAACATCTTCCGTTTCCATCTCTTTCTTTTTTTCACGGCCCAAATAACAAAAACCACAATTCCAATTGCACCTATGCGTAATCTCAATTTGAGCATCTGTGAGCAAATCACGCCGATCAAATAAAAACATCCTCTTACCTCCATTGCATACTATTGACGAAACATTCTTCATATACATTTATATACAAAAAAACACAGGCAAGAATAACTCACCTGTGTTAAATCTAAACATATTAAACTAGAACCCCCTACGGTTCTACCTGTCTGTCTGTCTGTCTGTCTGTCTGTCTGTCTGTCTGTCTGTCTGTCTGTCTGTCAAAAATTTTACCAAACTCATCCTTAAACCCCAAACTTTTTTTCTTTGACAAGATTACTCCTGAGTGTCCTACATGTCAATACTTTTTATAAAAATATGTCAAAAGCACAAAAGAGCATCAAAAAGTCATATCATATCTTAAAGCATCTCTGCATGGATCTTATATCTCCCAGCACCAACAATGTGTTGCCCGCATCCAGAACAGTGTCCGGAGAGATGGAAAGATTCATCTTGCCATCGTTCTTCACCGCCATGATGTTTATGCCGTACTTCTTACGGATGTCGATCTGTCCCACGGTCTTTCCGCCCCATTCCTCGGGCACGGGAACCTCGTAGATACCATGCTCCTCGTCAAGCTTCACGTAATCGAGAAGGTGATCCGAGGCATATCTTATGGCTGCCCACTCTGCCATCTGCTTCTCGGGGTTTATGACCTCGTCTGCGCCGTTCCGAAGCAGGAACTTGCTCTGAACATCGCGGTCCGCGAGGGATATGACAAATTTAGCTCCCAGTTCCTTGAGAAGGGATGTGGTTTCCAGAGAATTTTGGAAGTTGCCGGTAATGGCCACCACGCACATGTCAAAATTGTTCACTCCCAGGCTCTTTAAGAAGGCCTCGTTCGTACCGTCTCCGATCTGTGCATCCGTAACCATGGGAAGCACGGCGTTCACGCGTTCTTCGTTCATGTCCACCGCCATGACCTCGTGACCGAGTTCATGAAGCTTTTTGGTGAGCAGAACACCAAAATTGTTAAGACCGATAAGTAAAACCGATTTCATGCTAAAACCTCCGAATCCTTTAAACTGCCCTCATCCCACATTTATCTTTTCCACGGGGTATTGTGAAACCTCCGCAGTCTTTACGGAAAGAGCAGCATAGATCAGTGTAAGTCCTCCCACACGTCCTATGAACATGAAGATCACAAGAAGGATGTGGGAAAGGGTGTTAAGGCCTGTAGTTATCCCCAGAGTGAGTCCCGCGGTGCCCAGTGCTGACGCAGTCTCAAAAGCACAGACGGCAATGGGGAGTCCGTTGGTTACGCTTAGAACAGCCGCACCTGCCACGGGAAGTGTGAGATAGATCATGAGAAGAGCCGATGCATTCTTTACCGTAGCATCGTCTATCCTTCTTCCGAACATCTCGGCATTTTTCTTTCTTCTGAAGACCGAAACCGCATTTGCCAGAAGAACGGGAAGTGTTGTGGTCTTCATACCGCCCGCAGTGGATCCGGGAGATCCGCCGATGAGCATGAGTCCAACGATGACAGCCTTTCCCGCACCGGTCATGAGAGAAAGGTCGGCGGTGTTAAAACCCGCTGTTCTTGGGGTTACGGATTGAAAAAGTGAAAGGAAGATCCTTGTTTTTAAAGGATAGTCCTTGAAATCAAAAAAGAAAAACATGATCGCGGGAAGAACGATGAGCAGCAAGCTTGTCACAAGTATCACCTTACTCTGAAGGCGATACTTCTTAAAGCGGAACTTGTTTTCCGCAATGTCATCCCAGGTGAGGAAGCCTATTCCGCCAACTATGATCAAAAGGCAGATGGGGATCACCACCGCGGGATTTCCCGCAAAATGAGTCAGAGAAGAGAATTCTCCCGAATGTCCTCCCATAATATCAAAGCCCGCATTGCAAAAAGCCGAAACCGAGTGGAAGAACGCCATCCATATGCCTTGGGGACCGAATTCAAGGCAAAATGCGGGAAGCAGGGCAGCCGCGCCGATGACTTCGATGATGAAGGCATTTCTGAAAATGAAGCCTGTCATCCTGACGATACCGCCGATCTGATGGGCGGAAATGCTCTCCTGCAGCATGCTTCTCTGAAAGAGAGAGATCTTTCGCCCGGAAACCGCGGCAAAGAACACGGCAAAGGATATGACTCCCAATCCCCCGATCTGAATGAGGATGAGGATCAGTATCTGTCCGAACAGCGACCAGTAGATTCCCGTGTCTTTCACGATCAGGCCCGTGACGCAGACCGCCGAAGTGGACGTGAACAAAGTGTCTTCAAAGGAAGTCCACTGTCCCGCTGCCGAAGAAAAGGGGAACATTAGAAGCACTGCTCCCAGCAGTATCACTGCCAAAAATCCTCCGATTATTATCTGAAAGGAAGAAAATTTCTTCCAAAACTTCTGTTTCATATTATTTCTCCGCGAGTCACACGGACTCCCTGATTATGAGCTTGGATCTTAAAAGGAGTTTGGACATGGGAACGTTCCTGATGAGTCCGTCAAGCATCAGAGCCGCACTCTTTCCCAGATTTTTACGGTCCTGACGGATGGTGGTGAGTCTGGGACTCATTTCTTCTGCAATGGGAAGGTCGTCAAATCCGATGACAGCCACATCCTGCGGAACTTTCTTTCCGAGGCGGTTCAACTCGTTCACAACGCCCGATGCGATCAGGTCGCTGGCACAAAGCACAGCAGTTGCTCCTTTATCCGTAAAGTTCTTAACATAGGATTTCGCACAATCCGGAACATAGTAGCCGTAAGCCACCAGATCCTCGTCGACGGGAATGTCGTTTGCCTTCATTCCCATTCTGAAAGCAAGGTCTCTTTCGTTGGAAACCATGGAATTCTTGGTTCCGTTAAGGAAAGCGATCTTCCTGTGTCCCTTGGAAGCAAGGTGGGTCACCGCCTGTTCTATGCCCTCTCTCGAGTCTGTGCCCACGTAGCCCACGTGCTCGTTGTTTTCAATGAAGTTGTCCAAAAGCACCGTGGGAACTCCTGTCTTTTCCAGCTGTCTGATCCAGTCGTCGTGCAGGGTGAAGCCAAGAAGAAATGCTCCGGAGTAGCCATGTTTAAGCATATAGCTGTCGTACTTTTCAAGGGTTCTGAAATTCAGTTCCGAAGGTTCAACCACAACTTCCCATCCTCTGGTGAGAGCTGCCTGTTTAAAGCCGTTTACGATCTCATATCCGAACTGCTCGTTGGTCTCAAATGCCATGTTGGCACTCTCTATGAATATGCACACCTTGTCTACGGCGTTCCTTTTGATCTTTTTAAGGGAGTAACCCATCTCCACCGCTGTGTCCAAAACCAGCTGGCGTGTCTCGGCGGATATGTCTTCCGCTCCGTTAAGTCCTTTTGAAACTGTGCTGACCGCAAGACCCAGGCGTTCAGCAATGTCCTTGATGGTAACCATTAAAAATCAAACCTCCGAAAGTTCTCTAAACTCATGCTATAATTTAGCAAAAATCCACAAAAAAAGCAAGTGAATGGACCCACGGGACGGGGTTTAGGGTCCATTTTTCCAACTTGCAAGATTCCTCTTATGGGTGTATAATCCATAAATTAATCGAAAAATCAGAAAAAGAAAGGGAGACGAAGAAATGGAAAAGAAAAACTATTATCTTACCACCGCCATAGCATATGCATCGGGTAAACCGCACATCGGTAATACCTATGAAGCCATCATGGCAGACTCAGTGGCAAGATACAAGAGACTCCAGGGATTCAATGTGTTCTTCCAGACAGGAACAGACGAGCACGGACTTAAAATAGAGGAGGCAGCAGCAAAGAACGGCATGAAGCCCAAGGAATATGTTGACTCCGTTTCCGATGAGATCAAGAAGATCTGGAAGAGAGTCAACGTTTCCTACGATAGATTCATAAGAACCACAGACGCAGATCACGAGAAGCAGGTCAAGAAGATCTTCAAGAAATTCTATGATCAGGGCGACATCTATAAGAGTGAGTACGAAGGCATGTACTGCACTCCCTGCGAGTCCTTCTGGACTCCTTCACAGCTGGTGGACGGAAAGTGCCCCGACTGCGGAAGAGAAGTTAAGCCTGCCAAGGAAGAATCCTACTTCTTCAAAATGAGCAAATACGCTCCGAAGCTCATCGAATACATCAATGAGCATCCGGATTTCATACAGCCCGAATCCAGAAAGAACGAGATCATGAACAATTTCCTTCTTCCCGGACTGCAGGATCTCTGCGTTTCAAGAACAAGCTTCAAGTGGGGCATCCCCGTTGATTTCGACCCCAAGCATGTGGTTTACGTTTGGGTTGACGCCCTGTCAAACTATATCACGGGTATAGGCTACGATCTGGACGGAAATTCCACCGATCTTTTCAACAAGATGTGGCCCGCCGACGTTCACATCATCGGTAAGGACATCATCCGCTTCCACGCCATCTACTGGCCCATCTTCCTCATGGCTCTCGGACTGCCTCTTTACAAGCAGCTCTTTGCTCATCCCTGGTTCATCCAGAGCGGCGAGAAGATGAGTAAATCCAAGGGTAACGTGCTCTATGCTACTGACCTTTGCGATGTCTACGGTACAGATGCCGTGCGTTACTACGTTCTTCACGAAATGCCTTACGGAAATGACGGTTCCATTTCATGGGATCTCATGACCGAAAAGATAAATTCCGACCTTGCAAACACTCTGGGCAACCTTGTAAATCGCACCATCGCCATGAGCAACAAGTACTTCGGAGGCGAAGTCATCAACGCTATGGTCTGCGAACCCGTGGATGATGAGCTCAAGGCCGTGGCTACAGGAGCATATGAAAAATTCTGCGCCAAGATGGATGTTTTCAAGATCTCCGATGCCATTGACGAGGTCTTCAACATCTATAAGCGCTGTAACAAGTATATCGACGAAACAGCTCCCTGGGCTCTTGCAAAGGAAGAGGACAAGAAGGGAAGGCTCCAGACGGTTCTTTACAACCTCATCGAAGCCATCTCCATCGCTACGACCATGGTCGAGCCTTTCATGCCCGAGACGGCAGAAAAGATCTTATCCCAGCTCAATGTTGAGAAGAGAGGCTTTGAGGAATTGAACCAGTTCGGTCTCATCCCTTCCGGCATCAAAGTAACGGATACACCCGAGATCCTCTTTGCCCGCCTCGACCCCAAAGATGTGGCTGTTAAGGCAGAAGAGATCAGAAAGGCACAGGCGGAAGAATTCGCACGTGAGAACGGTGAAGCTCCCGCCGAAGAAGCAAAGACTGAAAACACTGATGCTGTAAAGCTTGAGATGAAGCCTGAGATCACCTTCGACGATTTCGGAAAGATGCAGTTCGCAGTGGGCAAGATCCTTAAATGCGAGGCTGTTCCCAAGTCCAAGAAGCTCCTTTGCTCTCAGGTTCAGATCGGAGACACAGTTAAGCAGATCGTTTCAGGCATCCACCAGTACTACACCCCCGAAGAGATGGTGGGTAAGGAAGTAATGGTGCTTGTAAACCTTAAACCCGCAACTCTGGCCGGAGTCCTTTCCGAAGGAATGCTCCTTTGTGCGGAAGCTCCCGACGGAACACTTGCTTTAATGAAACCCGAAAAATCAATGCCCAGCGGATCGGAGATCTGCTGATCAGGCATAGCCCTTCTCTACCGCTATATGCGAAACAACACAAAAATAAGGTGCCTCCCGGGATTTTGGGAAGCACCTCTTTTTCATTTATTCTTATCTCAGATCTTAAACTTCTTAACCAGCTGTACCAGTTCCTCAGCCATCTCATCGATCTTCCGGGAGCCTTCAGCAACCTTGCTGATGGCATCCGCATTGGCCTGAGTGTTATTGGCAACGCTCTTAAGATCCTTGGCGATGGTCATAACCTCGTCCTTAACCCTGTCTGTTGCAAGAGCAGAACTGTTGCAGTTTTCTTCAAGAGAGTCGCTGCTTGCAGAGATCTCTTCAACTGCCGACAGGTTACTCTGGCAGTTATCAACAAAGGCATTGCCGAGATTCTGTATGACTTCCATATCGCTTTCCGAACTGTTCTTAAGAGCTGTGATCAACTGTCTCAGAACATCGCTTACATGAGCCACGGTGCCTTCCAGATCCGCAACCACGGTCTCGATCTCTGTAACGGCATGACCCGTATCCTGAGAAAGTTTTCCGATCTGATCCGCAACCACCGCAAAGCCTCTGCCTGCTTCACCCGCTCTGGCTGCCTCTATGGAAGCGTTAAGGGAAAGCAGGTTAGTCTGATTTGCAATGCCCTTAATGGTCTGTGTGAGACTTCCGATCTCATTTATCTTAAGAAGCTCATCAATGGATTCATTGGTAAGCTTTTCCATGTTGTTTGCATTTTCAACCACCGCTTCGCTGCTCTTGGTAGCTTCCGCAAGAGTGGCGCCTGCATCATGGGTAGATTTC
>JAILRC010000012.1 GCA_024698485.1 Lachnospiraceae bacterium
GTTATTATGTTCCTTATGGCAATATTGTGGAGTGTAAACATATGACTTTTTTACATATGTTCTCATAATAATGCGGAGTTGAAATGGAGAGAAAAAATATCAACATCGGAATGACCGATGAATACGGCGACAAGAAGAGGTGTCTGGAAATTGCCGGGGATATCCTGGACAAGGGGCTGATAACAGGGGTTACACCGCTTCAGATGGCTGCGGAGATCTATTCGCACCATTATGTTTATGTTCTTATTCCGAAAATGCCTAAATTTTTACAAAAAACATGGCTTTTAAGACGCATGTATCAAAGCTGTGACAATGGCGTTGACCTTGGAGATAACGGGGACCCGAGATGGAGGAAGATCATTTATTATTGGGTTTATAAATTGCTTTAAGCAGGGGAAGTTACGGAAACCTTATTATCAGGAGGTCTCATGAGATTTGGAAAGTTAAACAAATAAACACTGAAACGTAACATGAAGACATTTGGTGTTTTATAAGGAGAAATTGGATGGAATATGATAGGATCTCAGATGCGAATCTGATCACCGCAAGGTATATGGATTCGCTGCTGATCGAAGAAAGGCTTATCGACTCGGTCGTAGCCGACACTTCCACTGAGATTTTCGGTATGAGATTTTCAAGTCCTGTAATGACTCCCGCCTTTTCACATCTCGGACGATACAAAAACCGTGAACTGACCGGGCTTGAAGAGTATTCCATTGCTGCAAAGAAGTGTAATCTTCTTAATTTCTGCGGCATGATGGAAAATGATATGTTTCAGCGCATTGCCGATACAGGGGCTAAAACAGTCCGCATCATTAAGCCTTATGCAGATTCGGGAAAGATCCGCGATCAGATCGAATTTGCGAAAGAAGTGGGCGCGGTGGGTATCGGAATGGATGTTGATCATATTTTCGGACCGGAAGGTTTTGATGTGGTTGTAGGTGAGGCTATGACGATGCAGACCATGGAGAGTCTGCACAGTTACGCTGAGGATTACGGGCTTCCCTTTACCGTTAAGGGAGTGCTCAGTGTAAGAGATGCACTTAAGTGCGCAAAACTTGGGGCCAAGGCCATAATAGTCAGTCATCATCACGGAAGGATGCCTTATGCGGTACCGCCCATGATGATATTGCCTCAGATCAAGGAAGCGTTAATTGGAAAAGATGTAAAGATAATAGTTGATTGTGGTATAAGCTCGGGAGCGGATGTTTTCAAAGCGTTGGCTTTGGGAGCGGATGCTGCGGCTGTAGGAAGAGCCATGTTGCCGGCACTTGAGGAAGACGGAGTAGAAGGTGCCAAAGATTTCCTTACGAGGGTAAACAGAGAATTGTGGTTCATCATGTGTAATACCGGATTTGCCGGGGTTTCGGAGATCGAGAGCTCCGTGTTGCACAGGTTGCAGTGATCACTGCGGGGCTTGGACTTGCTGTTCATATTCAACGTGAAAACAACAAAGGAGACGTGACACGCGCGTCTCCTTTTTCTATGGAAATCTTTATGTTTCCTACATGGCGTCCAGAAGGGCGTCTATGCCGCCTTCTTTGAACAGATCCTTGAAGTAGGACACCTCACTGCGGATGATCTCGTCGATGACGCGCATGCCCAGCAGTTCCACAGGTGCTTTGTCGTCTGTCATGATGTGCTTTCCGGCTGTGCAGGGCGTGATCCGTGTGTCGATCCTGCCGATGAGTTCCCGAAGCTCGGGAGCATCTTCGATCTCGTTGTTCTTTCTCATCCTCTCAAGCATATCGCTGTTGAAGGAGGCATATAAAACACGGTTGGTGTAATGCTCGACTTCAGCGGTATACACTTCCGGAAAAACGCTGCATATGGTGTCCGTAAGGTACTCGTTGATGCTTCCTTCCTTATTGCTCTTCATGTTCATGTTTACCACCATGACTCCGTCGGGGGTCAAATGATCGCGGACAAGAGTAAAGAATTCGACGGAAGACATCTGGAAAGGGATGGTAATGTCCTGATAGGCATCCACCATGATGACATCGAATTTATCTTCTATGGCGTTCAGATAGGCTCTTCCGTCATAGGTGGTGACGGGAATGTTCTCAGGAAACTCGAAGTATTTTATGGCGAGGTCCGTGATCTTTTGGTCGATCTCCACACCCTCGATGTAAACATCGTCAAAGTAGCGTTTGCACTGTGTCGCAGTGGTTCCCGTTCCGTTACCGAGCATGAGGATCCTGAAACCGTCCTTTTCATTTACGCCCCCCATGAAAGGACCTGCCATGGCATAATCGTAATATCCTCCCGCCAGAGCTTTGTTCTTCATGTAAACCGACTGTACGCCGAAGAGCACGTTGGTGGAAAGCTCGACTCTTTCCGAGTCTTCGGTGACTTTTAAATAATTGTAGATAGATTCGCCTTCGTAGGTGAGATTGGATTCCCAGAATGCGAAGCTGTTATTATGGCCAAAAAAGCAGCATAATATGAAGATCACCATACTAATGGGTACTTTTTTGGCCTTGATAAAATTTACCTTTGAACTCGCAAAATATACCGTGCAAAGGACAAGTAATATGCCAGCGAAGATAAGGAAGGTTACGGAGGTGCCCACTGCGGGGATGCTGATGAAGGTGGGAACGAAGGTTCCGATGATGCTTCCGATGGTGTTGAAAGCGTTGAGTTTTCCCACGATGCTTCCGCTGTCGTCAAGGCTGTCCACCGTGAACTTTACCAGGGAAGGTGTGACTGTTCCCAGAAGAAACAGAGGAAAAACAAAGATGATCATACATGCAACAAAGGCGGCGATCACAAGAAAATTGGAATTGACGGCGAAGACCAGAAGAGCCGAAACACCTATGATGATGTATTTCCCCACCACGGGGATGAGGGCGATCCATATGCCTGCGATGATGATCCTGCCGTAAAGCTTGTCGGGATTGGGATCCTTGTCAGCCTTGCGCCCTCCGTAAAGGTTGCCGAGAGCCATTGCTATCATGATGGTTCCGATGATGATGGTCCAAACGATCTGTGAGGAACTGAAATAAGGCGCCAGCAGCCTGCTTGCACCAAGTTCCACAGCCATTACCGACATTCCGGCAAAGAATTCTGTCAGGTAAAGGAAGATCTTATTTCTGAGAATTGGTCTGTCCATGGTTTCTCCTTGCTTTTTTCGATGCAAACCCCTCATGGCGTGCATCCTTGATTTATCACGGATAAACGACGGAAAAAGCCGGGCATATCCGTGAACAGTAAAGATTTTATAATAAATTTATATACTATGCAATGAAAATGTTGAATAAAACCGTTTTTAAAATTATAATCGAAAGACAACCATTTTGTTTTTATGAGAATCATAAGGAGGTTCGATTTCTATGACAGATAACAAGTTTTTCCCTGAAGTGCACGGTAATCTCGGCTTTGGATGTATGCGTCTGCCCATGAAAGGGGATCAGGTGGACTACGAGCAATTCATCAAAATGGCAGATGCCTTTGTGGATGCAGGATTTAACTACTTTGATACTGCCCACGGATACATTTCGGGAAAGTCCGAAACAGCCATCCGCGACTGCGTAGCGAAAAGATATGACAGGAGCAGATTCCTTCTGGCGAACAAGCTGACGGAGTCCTTCTTTCATTCTCAGGAGGAGATCAGACCTTTCATAAAGCAGCAACTGGAACTCTGTGGCGTGGAATATTTCGATTTCTATCTCATGCACGCCCAGAATGCAAAGAACTACAAGCAGTTTAAGGAATGCAAGGCATATGAGACCTGCTACGGTTTCAAAAAGGAAGGACTCATCCGCCATTTCGGTCTTTCTTTCCATGACAAGGCCTCCGTTCTGGATATGATCCTTACGGAGCATCCTGAAGTGGAGTTTGTTCAGATACAGTTCAATTATCTTGATTATAACGATGAGAATGTTGAGAGCCGCAAGTGCTATGATGTGTGCGTGAAGCACAACAAGCCCGTTGTGGTGATGGAACCCGTTAAGGGAGGCAGCCTTGTGAAACTTTCTCCCGAGGCAGATCAGGTCCTTAGAGAACTTAAAGGCGGCAGCAACGCAAGCTATGCCATCCGTTTCGCAGCAAGCTTCCCTCAGATGTCCACCATCCTCTCGGGTATGAGCGATATGGAACAGATGACGGACAACATCTCCTACATGAAGGATTTCAAGCCCTTCACCGAAGAGGAGACAAGTGCCGTGGCAAATGTCTGCAACGTCATGAAGCAGCAGATCCTTGTTCCCTGCACAGGCTGTCGCTACTGTGTTGAAGAGAATGAATGTCCCATGAAGATCCGCATCCCCGACATCTTCTCTGCAATGAACCGTAACGAAGCTTTCCATGACGGAAAGCCCAAGGAGTACTACAACAACGTGCTCATCGCAAACGGCAACGGCAAAGCATCCGACTGCATCAAGTGCGGCATGTGCGAAGCAGTGTGCCCTCAGCATCTTCCGATCCGTGACCTTCTGGAGCAGGCGGCAGAAACTTTTGAATAAGATTAAAGAGCCAAAGGTAATGTTTTGCCTTTGGCTCTTTTGATATTCCCTGTTCTAGAAGAAATTCCACTTGGACAACAGATATCCCGGGATCACTACGATCACGAAGAACGCCCAGCTTACCAGCGTAAAGACTTTCACAAACTTGAGGCCCTGTCCCGGGTACTCGCGGACATATATTCTGTAGTTTATGACAGAAGCAAGAGATCCGATGAGGGAAACCAGCCCTGCTGTGTCTGCACCGTAGATCAGTCCTGCGAAGTTCTCGGAGAAAGGATAGAGAACGATTGATGCGGGAACGTTGGAGATCAGCTGGCTGAGGCCGATGGCCCACCAGTACTCCCGGCCTGCGACCCAACGCTTCAAGGCCTCCGCTATGCCTGCATTTGCAGCGATGGAAGAGGAAAAAACGAAGAAGCAGAGGAAGGTGAGGATCAGCACATAGTCCACACGGCGGAAGATGGTACGATCGTTCAGGAAAACGCCGAGAAGAACAATGGCTACCGCATAGGGCCAAAGGGAAGTTCTTGTTACAATGACTGCAAGTACAAGAACGAAAAGGCAGAGGTAAACTATGCCCTGACGGTTAAGTTTCTTGGGAACGCTGTCTCCTGCAGATCCGCAGCCTGCTTCTTCCTTGGGATTTTTTCTGTACAGTACCAAAACAAAAATGATCAACAACACCGCAGATGAGGCACAAAGAGGAAGCATATGCAGCATGAAACGTCCCACGCTGACCTTGGCCTGACCGTAAAGAAACAGGTTCTGAGGGCTTCCGAAGGGCATGAGGAGCGAGCCTCTGATGGCTGCGATGTTCTCCATTGAGATAACGGGCAAGATGTACTTCTCTTTACCGCCCTGTCTGAAAAGCAGGATGGTAAGGGGCACAAATATGATGAGTGACACGTCGTTGGTCACAAACATGGAAGTGAAGAAAACACCGAAGATCACGAACAGCGACAGCCCCACCATGGAATGTATGCCTGAAGCCAGACGCACCACAGGCCCCAGCACGTTTTCCTTTTTGAAGCCTTCCAGCACGCAGAGCATCATGAGCAGTATGCCCAGCGTCCTCCAGTCAATGGCGGTGATCAGCTCCTTTGTGGGCGGTGTGATGAACAGCGAAACAATAGCCGCCGCCAACGCCAGAGTCAGCATCATTTCTTTTTTTAAAAATGTAAGTACTTTTTTCAAGATTTTTCTCCGTGTAACAATTTTTCTGTACACGTTATAGCAGAAAGATGTCACAATGGCAATGAAAAAAGAATAGTCCTTGCGAGGGGGGGATTAAAGCGGGCGAAATCGGGCATTTTACATCGGAAATGTCTTTTTTTCGTATTTCGATGTTTTATGGCATATACCGAGCGTCATCACTCTTGACTGTGGATGATCGAGAGGGTATATATGATAAGAAGACATTTGGTAACACCAATTTGGGAGGCGCAGCATGAAGTTATTGCATTTGGGAGACTTGCATCTGGGAAGGTCACTGGCGGAGTTTGATCTGATAGAGGATCAGAGGTACATCCTGGAGCAGGTATTGAAAATAATAGAAGAGCAGGCGATAGACGCGGTGCTGATCGCAGGAGATGTATATGACAAATCAGTTCCCAGCGAAGCGGCGACTAATCTTCTGGATTGGTTTTTGTGCAGTCTTGCAAAGAAGAATGTGGACACGTATTTGATCAGCGGAAACCACGACTCAGACGACAGGCTGAACTACGGCAGCAGGTTGTTTGAAAACAGCAGGATCTTTATTTCGTCCATATTTGACGGAAGGCTTGCCAAATATACGATAAAGAAAAACGATGAGGAAGCGGACATCTGGCTTCTGCCCTTTGTAAAAGCGTCCCAGGTACGGCATTTCTATGAGGATGCGGAAATAAACTCCTATGAAGACGCGGTAAGGGCCATACTTGACAACGCCGTTATCGATGAAAGCAGGAGTAATATCCTTGTGGCACATCAGTTTGTTGCGGGAAAAAGTGAAAGACCGGCACTCGGCGGTTCGGAAAGCTTGGGAACACAGAGTGTGGGGTTGGTTGAGATGATCGGAGCCAATCTTTTTGACAAGTTCGATTATGTTGCTTTGGGGCATATCCATTCGCCTCAGCAGGTAGGAAGAAAGGAAGTGCGCTATTCGGGATCGCCCCTAAAGTACTCTTTAAGCGAGGTGAACAACGAAAAATCGGTTCCTGTCATTACGATAAACGACAAAAAGACGGAAGTTGAACTTGTTCCTCTGAAGCCTTTAAGGGACATGAGGCACATCAAAGGAAAATTCTCCGAACTTTTGGATGCGAAAAACATATCCGATACGAATGACTACATATATGCAACATTAACAGATGAAGATTTTATCAATGATGCCATGAGCATATTTCAGCAGACCTATCCGTACACCGTCAAGATCGACTATGACAACTCGAGGACAAGAGGAGCGGAGCAGGTAAATGTTACAGCTTTCACTGCAAGCAAGTCTTTTTCGGAACTCATCGGAGATTTCTATAAGATGATGTACAAGACCGAGATCACTGATGAGGAAATGGAGATCATGCGTGATGTGGCAAGAGAGGCAGGTGCTTTGAAATGAAACCGATCAAACTAATTATCAGTGCTTTCGGACCCTATGCAGACACCATGCCTGCCATTGATTTTACAAAATTTGAGGAGCGAGGTCTCTTTTTGATCTCAGGCGACACGGGATCCGGAAAGACCACTGTTTTTGATGCCATATGTTTTGCACTTTACGGAAAAACAAGCGGAACATACAGGGATGAAAAGAACCTTCGCAGTGAGTTCGCAAAACCTGAAACCCCGAGTTTTGTGGATTTTTATTTCTCTCACAACGGTCATGAATATCATATTAAAAGAACGCCCTCTTACCTGCGTTACAAGCAGCGCGGAGAGGGAACCATAGAGGAGAAGGAGACCGCCATTCTTTACAGGGATCAGGATGTTCCCGTAGAAGGTTTGAATAAGGTAAATGCGGAGATCGTTTCACTTCTCGGCATCGACGAGAAGCAGTTTAAACAGATTGCAATGATCGCACAGGGTGAGTTCTGGGAATTGCTGAATGCCAACACCGAGCAGAGAACAGCCATACTCAGAACCATTTTCCAGACTGACGCTCTGAAAAACATAGAGTACAAACTGAAAGACCGCATGGATAAGGCATATGGCAGTAAGACGGATCACGAACGAAGCATCTTGCAGTATTTTGATGATGTGACCTCGGAAAGCGACGATGAGACATATGCATATCTTCGGGAACTCAGGGATAAAGCGGATGCTTCCAAGAGCGTCTGGAACATCGGTGAGATTGAAAAAGCCATAGAAAATGTGATCCTGTCGGATGAAAAGAAACAGGCGGAAGCGAAGGCTTTGCTTGAAGCCAAAGAAAAAGTATTAAACGAGAAAAAGGAAGCTCTTGCAAAAGCTGAAGGAAATAATGAGTTTATAAAAAGGCTAAAGAAAACTGAAGAAGAGCGAAAGGAACTGGAACTTAAAAAAGCGGAGATTGATGGATTAAGAACTCTTTTAAACAGAAGAAAGGTTGCAAGCCACAGTGTTAAGCCTAAATATGACCTTTGGAAAAACAAAGATCAAAGTGTCAAAGAGACCGGTATAGTTCTGGAGAAACGGAAGGAAGAGCTTACGAGGGCTGAAAAAGCGGCGGCGGAAGCCGGTGCGGCGCAGGCTGAGGCAGAAAAACTCAAGCCGGAAGTAGATGAGCTTAAGATAAAGATCGACAGGATCAGTGCTGAGGAAGCAAAGTACGGGGAAAGAGAAGGATTAAGAAGGCAACTGGGTCTTCTCAACAAGAAGAAAGAGCAACTCTCCGAAACAGAAAAATCCCTTAAAAAGGAGGAAGAAAAACTCAGAAACAGGATAGATGCTGCAGGCAGGATCGTCACTGAATTAAAGAATAAGCCTTTGGAAAAGCAAAAAGCGGAGGAAGAGAAAAATAAGCTTGAAACCCTGCTTTCAAAGATCAATGAAATAACCGGCAAGAAGATCAAAGAAAGAGATAAAAGGAAAGATAGTCTGGATGATTGTCGGGCTGCCTTTAGAGCTGCTTTTGAGAAATATGAGCAAAAGGACGCTGAACTGCATGAAAAGGAAAGGATCAGAGACTGTAACATGGCAGGCCTTCTGGCTAAGGAACTTAAAGCCGGAGAGGCGTGTCCTGTTTGCGGTTCCCTTGAGCATCCGAAGCCCGCATTGCTTTCGGAAGAAACTGTAAGCGACGAGGAATTTAAGAAACTTCAGGAAGAGGTTGAGAGATTACGCAGTGCAAAGGACGAGGCAACTCTTAATGCCAATAAGGCAAAGATCGCTCTTTCGGAATATGAGGTTCAGTTAAAGGACAGCATAGTCGAGTGCCTTAAGGATCCCATGATTAATGATGACAGAGATCATGAAGATCCTGATGTGTTGATCTCTTACTTAAAAGAAGCACAGGAAAAGATCGCGCCCACAGAAAAGGAGAAGGAAGGCCTTCTTGATCAACTTGCAGAAGCATGCAAGACACTTGATAAGAACGAGAAGGAACTTGAAAAAGCCCGCGGAGAGGAACTTCCTGAACTTGAAAAGGCGCAGGAAAAGTGCCTTGCGGATAAGCAGGCAAACGAAACGGGGCTCGCGGAAACAAATGCAAAGCTGAACAGCCTGAATGCTTTGAGTTTTGATGATTGGGGCATAGCATCAAAGGAACTCAAGGCAGCTGCTACGCGGAAGGAAGAAGCGGAAAAGTGCATAGATACCGCCCAAAAGGAGAAGATCAAGGCAGATAATGCAGTGGTTAGCCTTAAGAGTGAGATCGGAACCCTTGAAAGTACGCTGCAAAAGCAGAAAGAAGAATGCGACGGGGCAATGACGGAATTGAACACGAGTCTGTCGCAGAACGGTTTTTCGAGTGTTGAAGATATGCTGCAACATGCCGTTTCCGAGGCGGAACTTGCAAATAATGAACAGACTGTCAATAAATATGACCGGGATGTTTCCGTCAACAAAGCCGCCCTTGAACAGGCAAAGAAAGATGCGGACGGAAAGGAAGAGATCGACATTGAAGCGCTCAAAGAAGATGCAAGATCTTGGGAAATGGCTGTTCGTAATTTGAGAGAAGCAGAGAATTCGCTTAAGAATGTGATCGCAAACAACAAAGAGAAGCTTGCCAACATTTCTTCCAAACATGCAGGTTTTGAAAAGGCACAAAATGATTATAATGTATGCAAAAAACTCTATGAACTTGTTAGAGGAACCAGTGGTAACGGAAAGATCACACTGGAGCAGTACGTGCAGGCGGCAGGTTTTGACGGCATATTGGCAGCGGCAAACCGAAGACTTATGCCCATGAGCGGAAATCGTTTTGAACTTTTAAGAAAATCTGACGGACTTGGAAAACAAAGCAATCGCTTCCTTGATCTTGAAGTGCGTGACAATTTTACGGGGCATGTGCGTCCTGTGGGAAATCTGTCGGGTGGCGAAAGCTTTAAGGCATCTCTGAGTCTTGCTCTCGGACTTTCCGACACTGTTTCCGTAAATAACGGCGGTGTTAAAGTGGATGCCCTGTTTATTGATGAGGGCTTCGGTACTCTTGACAAAAAGTCTATGGACAGTGCCATGGAGATACTGCTTGCTCTTTCCGGAGCCAATAAACTTGTGGGAGTCATAAGCCACCGTGAGGAACTCATAGAAAACATACCTCAGCAGATCAAGGTAACGGGAAACAGAGAAAAAGGAAGCACATTTTCAATAGATATAGGATGCTGATCACAATACATTGAGGAACACCACATGGAAACAATAATCACGATCATATTTATACTACTCGCCGCGAGCTCCATATACATGGTAGCCTGCATCAGCAGGTTTAAGTTCATGCGTACCCTCGCAGGAAAGAGGAAGTGGGTCGGATGGCTTGCTTCCGCAGGCTTGATACTGCTTTGCCTTTTAGTGCTGTCTGTTGTTTTCTCCACCGTGAACGCTCTGGTGATCTTCTTGCACTTGGTGGCGTTCTTTCTGATAGTTGGCGGGATAATGAGGCTCGTGAGGCATTTCACGAAAAAGGAGTTCAACTACAACCTTCAGGGGCTGTTGGCAGTTGCATTTGCCGCCATCTACCTGGTCATCGGCTGGGTCTCCCTCCACCACGTGTGGCAGGCGGATTACAACCTCACCACGGACAAGGACGTCAACCTCAAAGTTGCAATGATTGCCGACTCCCATCTTGGCACATCCTTTGACGGAGCGGGCTTTGCCAAGCATATGGAGACCATACAGGCCCAACATCCCGATCTCCTTGTGATCGCAGGTGATTTCGTAGATGACTCCACAAAGAGAGAAGACATGATCGCCGCCTGCGAAGCTCTTGGCAGAATGAACCTTAAGTACGGTGTCTTTTATGTTTACGGGAACCATGACCGGGGCTACTTTAACGGACGGGATTTTACCGCGGAGGACATGGAAGCGGAATTAGCTAAAAACGGAGTCAGGGTACTGAAGGATGATGTGATCCTTGTGGATGGCTCTTTCTACCTCATCGGCAGGAAGGACCGCTCCATGCGTGAAAGAAAAGAAATTGCGGAACTTCTTGAAAATACTGACACTACGAAGTACATTATAGTTGCGGATCATCAGCCTGCGGATTACGAAAAACAGGCAGATTCCACTGCGGACCTTGTTCTCTCGGGCCACACCCACGGCGGCTGGATGTTCCCTGTGAACATTATAAGCAACCTTCTGAACATTGACGACAAGACCTACGGTCATGAACAACGCAAGGGAACCGACTTCATCGTGACCTCGGGCATATCCGACTGGGAACTTAAGTTCAGAACAGGCACAAGATCCGAATATGTTATTGTGAACATAAAGAATCAACCATAAAAGGGCTACGGAGGAAAAATTGAAGACTGTAAGAGTTGTGGCAGCCGTAATAGAGGCTGCAAATGAAAAAAATGAACCCGTCTTCTTTGCGACACAAAGGGGTTACGGCAATTTTAAAGGCGGCTGGGAATTCCCGGGCGGAAAGATCGAAGCCGGAGAGACTCCCGAGGATGCTTTGAAAAGAGAGATCAGAGAGGAACTTGATACAGTGATCGAAGTGGGTGACAAGATCGACACTGTGGAGTACGACTACCCTGAATTCCATCTTTCCATGGATGTTTTTTGGAGCAAGGTGGTCGAAGGTGACCTGGTGCTGAAGGAACATGAAGCCGCCAGGTGGCTCACGAGATCTGAGCTTTGGGACGTCAACTGGCTTCCCGCAGACGTAACTCTCATTAAAAAGATAGAAGCGGCTTTTTAAACGCCGTTATCATAGACACAGAAAGAAGGCAAGAAAATGAATTTACGTACAGCAACACCCGATGACGCAGAGGAACTCCTGGGCATATACAGCTACTATGTCATGAACACCGCCATCACCTTTGAATACGAGGTTCCGAGCGTTTCGGAATTCAGGGAGAGGATCGCAAACACTTTAAAGAAATTCCCCTACATCGTGGCAGAAGAAAAGGGGAAGATCGTTGGATATGCATATGCAAGCCCATTCAAGGCAAGAGCTGCCTACGAACATTCCATCGAGACTTCCATCTATGTGGCAAAGGATGCTAGGCAACAGGGCATTGGAAGCGCGCTTCTGGCACGACTTGAAGAGATCCTTAAAAAACAGAACGTGCTGAATGTGAACGCGTGCATAGCGGTTCCGGAAGAAGAGGACGAGTATCTGACCTTCGGGAGCGTGAAGTTCCATGAAGCAAAGGGATACAGCCTTGTTGGAACCTTTCATAAATGCGGATACAAATTCGATCGCTGGTACAATATGGTATGGATGGAGAAAATGGTGGGAGAGCACAGGTCTCCTGCTCCAAAGGTTGTGCCCTTTCCGGAACTTCGTTTAAACTGATGTGAAACCTCGCTTGTTTTTTTACGTGTGATATAGACAGAGGGAGAGAAAACGAAGGAACGAAAGGAGTTCTTTTATGAGGAAGAAGACAATAGTAAAGATAACCGCATTTCTGCTTACCATGTCGTTTCTGGTCGTGGGAGCCGGCTGCGGGCAAAAGGGCGGAAATACGGACGCTCCCGTGAATAATGAAAATAAGACCGAACAAAAGACAGAAGACGTGAAAACGGAAACTGTTCCTGCAAAAGAGGAGGTCACCATGGCTGAAAAGGCAAAACTTCTTGCGGCAGCGGAATATCCCGCACAGGTTTTAAGACCTTCGCCAAATGACTGGAGCGAGGCGGCTCAGGCACAGAATGAACTTTGGCGAAAGAGCAGGGAACACGAAGGCCTCGTGGACTATTCAAAGGAAATGGAGACTTTCTGCAATCTTTTTGCGGATGCCATTGCGGACAGAGTTGACGAGGGCAACACCATCTATTCTCCCGTAAACATATACATGGCACTTGCCATGCTGGCTGAGATCACCGACGGAAAAACACAGGACGAGATCCTTGCGACTCTTGGCACCGACGAAGCCACATTTTCACAGGTGGCAAGATCCATATTCTTCTCAAACTTCTCCGATGACGGAGTTGTGACATCAAAGATCGCCAACAGCCTTTGGCTCAGGAACAACTTCCCTTACAAGCTTGATAAACTTGAGGAACTTAAAGACAAGTACTTTGCGTCTTCTTTCTCGGGAGAGATGGGAAGCCATGAATACAATGCGATGATACAGAACTGGCTGAACGAGAACACGGGAAACCTCCTGCAGGATGCTGCTTCGGAGATTGAGTTCGATCCCTCCACCGTTCTTGCCCTTGCTTCAACTATCTACTTCAAAGCACCCTGGCTTGAAGAATTCTCAAAAGATGCGACCTACAAGCAGACATTCCACGGAAAGAGCGGGGACAAGGAAGCAGACTTCCTTCATTCACAGAAGAGTGGCACGGTTTATTCGGGCGACGGCTACACAGCATACAGAAAAGATTTTAACGAAGGCGGAAGCATGATGTTTGTCCTTCCCAACGAAGGAACCACTGTTTCCGAACTCTTTAAGAGCAAGAAGTACGAGACCCTCCTTTTCGGAAGGATCTACAGTGGCGAGGAAAACAGCATGTTCCATGCAAAGAGAGGCGATGTGCGTTTCTCCGTTCCCAAGTTTGATGTGGAAGACAGCTTCGAGCTCATCGATGCCCTTAAAGATATGGGCATAAAGTCCGTAATGAGCGGTGGTACTTCCGATTTTACCCCCATCAGCGATGCAGAGGGCATATACCTTGACAGTGCTGTTCATGCGGCAAGAGTAAAGATCGACGAAGAGGGCTGCGAGGCAGCGGCATTCACCGTAATGATGATGAAGAACACAGCATTCATGCAGCCTGAGATCATAGATTTCACCGTTGATCGCCCTTTCATCTTCGTAGTATGTGATTCCAACGACGTTCCCACATTTGTAGGCGTTGTAAACGATATAAAATAACAAAAAACCAGTCTCTTCGCTGAGGGCGAGGAGACTGGTTTTAAATTCTGTTATGAACCTGTCAAGCCTTTGCGTACATTCTTACGAGGTCATCCACGTTTTTCTGTGCAAAAGCAGACTGTGTAATGTTCCATTTGTACTTCTTGGAACTCTGTTTTTTTGCTTCCTGAACAAGACCCGCAACCTTACGTGTGGACTGTTCTGTGATAAATCTTACAAATTCATTTGCTCTGGTTTCTTCGTTGGTCATATTTTTTGCCATCCTTTTTACAAACGTTTGCAAGGATAGTCCTCTTTTTTAATTTTGTCAATGGGATTTATGATAAATCTTAAACAAATCAAAAAACGGTATCAATTGTTCACATTTTTGGACCAATGGAAAAATATCATGGTTTTATTGCTTACCCAAATGTGCTAAACTTATATATACTAAAGTCAAGCACTTCAAAAGGAGAAAATATGGTTAGAATTCTTTCTGACAGCACCTGCGACCTTTCGCCGCAGCTTGTTGAGAAGTTCAATATCGGGATCATTCCTCTTTATGTAAATCTCGGAGGGGATGAGTATAAGGATGGCATAAACATTAAGCCCGAGGATCTGTTCAAGTGGTCCGACGAACATGGACAGACCCCGAAGACAGCCGCTCCCGGTGTGGAAGATGTTATGGCTTTCATTACATCGGGTAACGAAGATGATGAATATGTGATCTTCACCATCTCATCATCCATGTCCGCCAGCTTCAACAATTGCCGTTTGGCAGCTGAAACAGCGGAAATGAGCGACAGAGTATTTGTCATAGATTCCGCAAATCTTTCCACAGGCATAGGCCTTCAGGTCCTTCGCGCTGCGGAACTTGCGGCGGAAGGAAAGAGCGGAGCGGAGATCGCTTCCGAGATCGGAAAGATCACCGACAAAGTCAGGGCAAGCTTTGTAATAGACACCCTGACCTATCTCCACAGAGGAGGCAGATGCTCGGGACTTGCCGCATTCTTTGGATCCGCCCTCAAACTTCATCCCAGGATCTCCGTAAAGAACGGAGCCATGCAGCCTGAGAAAAAGTACCGCGGAAAGCCGGAGAAGTTCGTAATGGAATATGTTCGGGATATGGAAGAAGAACTTAAAAATGCGGATGGGAAACGCGTTTTTATCACTCATTCCCCCTGCGATCCGGCCATCGTTGAGGAAGTAAGAAACTATTTAAAGAGCCTGAACAAGTTTGAAGAAATACTTGAAACCAACGCAGGCGCCGTGATCTCATCTCATTGCGGTCCCGGCACTTTGGGCGTTCTTTTCATAGGAAAATAAAATATTAATGGAGGAGGGTACATATGAGGAACCATGAGATCACCGAGAAGATACCTTTGCTGGACGCGAAGGGAAATCTTATGGAGCCCGGATGGGCAAGGAGTCTTAAGTGGGAATACAAAAGGAGTGCCATCAAAGCACCCAAGTTTCGTATCAAGGAATGGGATTACTACATTGTGATCCATGACGGCAAAAAAGACGGCACAGAGAGCTTTGCAGCGGCTTTCACTGTTTCCGACGACGGTTACGTGGGTTTGCAGTCGGTGTCACTGCTTCATCTGGATGAGGGAAAAACGGATGAGCACACAGAGACCATACTTAACGTCTTTCCCATGGGAAAACTTCATCTTCCCGAAAGTTCGGAAGAGGGAGACGTGGTCTACGAGGACAAACGTCTTCAGATGAGTTTTAAAAAAGTTGACGACAGCCGCCACATCACATGCAACTTTGAAAACTTTAAAGAAGGCAAGCTTCTTACCGCGGACATTACACTTTTCCAGCCCAAGAGCGACACCATGGTCATTGCAACTCCCTGGGACAAGAAAGCCCACTTCTATTACAATCAGAAGATCAACTGTATGCCTGCTTCGGGAGAGGTGAACTTTGACGGAAAGACCTACAGGTTCAACCCGGAAAACGACTACGGTACCCTTGACTGGGGCAGAGGCGTCTGGACCTACGACAACACCTGGTACTGGGGCAACGGAAACGCGAAGGTGGGAGGACACAGTTTCGGCTTCAACTTAGGCTATGGTTTCGGAAACACTCAGGCTGCCAGCGAGAACATAGTATTCATCGACGGAGTGGCTCACAAACTGGAGGATGTGGATTTTGGCATCCCCAACGACATCGATCCCAAGAACATGACAGCACCTGACTATATGAAACCCTGGCATATGTCATCTTCCGACGGACGCTTCGAGGCGGAGTTCGTTCCTGTTTTCGACCGGTTTGCCAAGATGGATTTTAAGGTCATCGTTTCGGATCAGCATCAGGTCTTCGGGCGTATGACCGGACACGCGATCCTTGATAACGGAGAGAAGATCGAGTTCAGCGACATCCTTGTTTTTGCGGAAAAAGTGCATAACAGATATTGATTTCATTGAGGCATATGAAAAATATGCCTCTTTTTTTCTCATGAAGTAAAAATCTGTGGACAAAATCGCTTAAAGGTCGTAAAATTACTTTCATTATTTTAATCATTTAAAGTAATAAAATTTAAACGATAACAACAGGAGGTAAACACCATGGAGAGATTCAGGATCCCTGAGAATTACAGGTCTGAGCTTGGCGTTAAGGAAACCCAGGGCGCCATCAAGCATCTCAAAGACTACTTTGAAAGACAGCTTTCGAAGCAGCTCAATCTTACGCGTGTAAGCGCACCACTTTTTGTAAAACCGGAGACAGGACTGAATGATAATCTTAATGGTGTTGAACGCCCCGTTAAATTCGGCATAAAAGAGCAGGGAGACGCGGAAGTGGAGATCGTTCATTCCCTTGCAAAGTGGAAGAGAATGGCATTAAAGAAGTACTGCTTCTCCTACGGCGAAGGACTTTACACGGATATGAACGCCATCCGCAGGGATGAGGACACTGACAACATCCACTCCATCTTCGTGGATCAGTGGGACTGGGAAAAGATCATCCTTCAGGACGAAAGGAACATCGAGACACTGAAGATGACCGTTCGCAAGGTTTACTCCGCTCTTCGCGAGACCGAGCACTACATCGCCAATAAATATGACTATATCAAAGAGATCCTTCCCAAGGAGATCTCCTTTGTCACCACACAGGAACTTGAGAACATGTATCCCAACGACACTCCCAAGGAGCGTGAAAATAAGATCGCGAAGCTCAAGGGTGCGGTGTTCATCATGCAGATCGGAGACAAGCTGGCTTCCGGCGAGAAGCATGACGGACGTGCTCCGGACTACGATGACTGGAAGCTGAACGGTGACATCATCGTTTACTACCCCGTCCTCGATATGGGCCTGGAACTTTCTTCCATGGGTATCAGAGTAGACGAGACTTCCCTTGCTGAGCAGCTCAAGAAAGCAGGCTGTGAAGAGAGGGCTGAACTTCCCTTCCAGAAGGCTATTCTGGAGAAACGCCTGCCCTATACCGTGGGCGGCGGTATAGGCCAGAGCCGTATCTGTATGTTCTTCTTAAGAAAAGCACACATCGGAGAAGTCCAGTCCAGCATTTGGACAGAGGACACCGTGAGGGCAGCGGAAGAAAATAATATAATGTTGCTGTAAATAAATGGGATGCACTCTATGACAGGGGCAGCAGCCTCGCTGCTGCCCCTGTAGCGGGGTGTATCATTTTTTGTCTGCTTGTTACGAAAGAAAATCTTAACACTTTGAGCCGGAGGGGGATAAAAAACGCCTGTTCGGGGTTCGCTGAAGCGAACCCTCCTGCTTCGCAGACCTTACAACGCCAAAAATCTGTTTGAAAGCAAGCTTTCACAGATTTTTACCCGTGACGAAAGTGTTAAGATTTTCTTCCTTTACAAAACAGAAAAAAGATGATAAACTTTTGACAAATCGGCTAATTATATATAACCAACAATATAAGCCAAAAGATTAGGAGGAAAAAATATGTCCAGAGCAAAACAGTCAATGGACGGTAACACCGCTGCGGCTCACGTAGCCTATGCATTTACGGATGTTGCTGCCATTTACCCGATCACTCCGTCCAGCCCCATGGCAGATTATGTTGACCAGTGGTCAGCACAGGGACAGGAAAACATCTTCGGTAACCAGGTTAAGGTTGTAGAAATGCAGTCTGAAGCAGGTGCCGCAGGTACAGTTCACGGCTCCCTTGCCGTTGGTGCAATCACAACAACATTCACAGCTTCCCAGGGTCTTCTTCTGATGATCCCCAACATGTATAAGATCGCTGCAGAGCAGCTTCCTTGCGTATTTGACGTTTCAGCACGTTGCGTAGCTACACAGTCACTCAACATCTTCGGTGACCACTCCGACGTTTATGCTTGCCGTCAGACAGGTTTCGCTATGCTTTGCGAATCTAACCCTCAGGAAGTTATGGATCTCTCTCCCGTAGCTCACCTTGCAGCTATTGAGGGTAAGGTTCCTTTCCTTAACTTCTTCGATGGTTTCCGTACATCTCATGAGATCCAGAAGATCGAGAAGTGGGACTATGCAGATCTTAAGGAAATGTGCAACATGGATGCTGTTAAGGCATTCCGTGAGCATGCACTCAATCCTGAGCATCCCGCTATGCGCGGATCTCACGAAAACGGAGACGTTTTCTTCCAGCACAGAGAAGCTTGCAACCCTGTTTACGAAGCACTTCCTGCTGTTGTTAAGAAGTACATGGGCAAGATCAATGCAAAGCTCGGTACAAATTATGACCTCTTTAACTACTACGGTGCAAAGGACGCTGACAGAGTCATCGTTGCCATGGGTTCCATCTGCGACGTTGCAGAGGAAGTTATCGACTACCTTACAGCTAAGGGTGAGAAGGTTGGTCTCATCAAGGTTCGTCTCTACAGACCTTGGGTTTCCGCTGCATTCCTTGAAGCACTTCCCAAGACAGCAAAGAAGGTTGCTGTTCTTGACAGAACAAAAGAGCCCGGATCACTCGGTGAGCCTCTCTACCTCGACGTTGCTACAACACTTCGTGAGGCAGGTCTCAACGACGTTATCCTTACAGGCGGACGTTACGGTCTCGGTTCCAAGGATACACCTCCGTCATCCGTATTTGCTATTTACACAGAGCTTGCTAAGGCAGAGCCTAAGAGCCGTTTCACCATCGGTATCGTAGATGATGTTACAAACCTTTCTCTTCCTGAAGTTAAGCCCGCTCCCATCACCGCTACACCCGGCACAGTTGAGTGCAAGTTCTGGGGTCTCGGCGGCGACGGAACAGTCGGAGCAAACAAGAACTCAACTAAGATCATCGGCGACCACACCGACAAGTTCATCCAGGCATATTTCCAGTATGACTCCAAGAAGACGGGCGGTATCACAATTTCCCACCTTCGTTTCGGTGACAAGCCTATCCGTGCTCCTTACTACATCAACCAGGCAGAC
>JAILRC010000022.1 GCA_024698485.1 Lachnospiraceae bacterium
ACAGCAGCTTTACGGTGCTTACACATCCGGTCTTTTCGTAGCGGAAACAGGTCAGAGAAGCTACATGTCCATCGGATCTTCCGCAGGTGCAACTCACCAGCGTCCCGCAAAGAACACTTTGGGCGAGTATCCGTTTGAAGTTGGCATCGCTTCCATTCCTCAGGTAGATCCTTCCAACCCTAAGGTTATCTCTCAGGGCCCTTCGGTTTGTATCTTCAAAAAAGACAACCCTCAGGAAGTTATCGCATCCTGGCTGTTTGTTAAGTTCCTTACAACAAGCGTAGAATTCCAGGCAAGCTTCTCCATCGCTTCAGGTTATGTTCCGGTTCTTTCTTCCGTAGCAAACCATCCCATCTACAAGGATCACCTTTCAAAGGCTGACGGAGGTTCATACATCTCCGCTCTTTCCGCAAAGGTTTGCCTTGAGCAGCAGAATGCTTACTATGTATCTCCTGCATTCAACGGTTCTTCCAAGGCCCGCGATCAGGTCGGCTCACTCATGCAGAAGTGCTTCCTTGCAGCAGGAGATTCGGAAAAGATCGATGCAGCATTCAAGGAAGCCGTAAAGAACTGCAAGTACTAATATAGTTTTAAACAGGAAATAATATGTTCATCTTGAAAAGTAAAAAAATAATAATCCCCATGGCAACTCTTCTTCTTTCCGCAAGCCTCTGTGCCTGCGGAGGGAAGACAGGTTCCGGTGAACCGTCTTCGGATCCGGCAACGGCTCCCACAGCGGAAGCTACCGTTGCTCCCACCGAGACGCCCTCTCCCACCCCCAGTCCCGAGCCTGAATTCATCGACTATGCAGCAACACTCAAGCTGGATATGTCCACGGATTCCATTAAGACCAAGGCTACGGTGAGGACCTTTGTAGACGGTGATACGGTGCACTTCGATGTACCCACAAGTGTAGAAAGCACAGGTCTCTTAAAGGCCCGCTTCCTTGCCATAAACACCCCCGAATCCACAGGAAAGATCGAGGAATACGGAAAGGCCGCTTCCAAATACACGAGAGCTGCCCTCGAAAAGGCTACCTCCATCATCCTTGAATCCGATGATTCCAATTGGAATCTGGATTCTACCGGCGGACGCTATCTCGTGTGGGTATGGTACAAGACAGCAGAAGATCCGGAGTACAGAAACCTGAACGTGGAAATACTCCAGAACGGTCTGGCCATTGCTTCCAACACGGCAAACAACCGCTACGGTTCCACTGCAATTGCGGCTCTCACTAACGCCAAAGCCTGCAAGCTCAACCTTTATTCCGGACTTCAGGATCCGGACTTCTTCTACGGTGATGCTTACGAGCTCACTCTGAAAGAACTGAGGCTGAACGTTGCGGAATACAACGGAAAGAAAGTAGCATTCGAGGGCGTTGTGACCGTAAACTCCGACAGCACGGTCTATGTTGAAGACTACGATCCCAACACCGACTTGTACTACGGCATATCCGTCTTCTACGGATACAACCTGAGCGGAGCAGGTCTTGAGATCCTCAAGGTAGGTAACCGCGTAAGGATCGTAGGTTCCTGCCAGTACTACGAAGCAGGAGGCACTTATCAGATAGCGGATGTAGCTTACAAGATCATGAAGCCCAACGATCCTTCCAATCTTCAGCTCATAGGATCGGGCTACGAAGGCGCATTTGTTACCGTGGATCCCAAGAGATTTGCAGAGGGTAAAGTAGAGATCGAACAGGAAGACTCAGAAGGCAATGTTACCAAAAAAGAGTATGCATATGCCGATCTGATCCAGGGAACTACGGTTTCCATAGAGGATCTGGATGTTGTAAGCATTTACACCACCTCAAATCCTGCCAGCTCCTCCAACGGAGCCATGACCCTTCATTGTGTCGCACAGGATGGCACAAAGATCGACGTCAGAACAGTGGTACTTTATGATGACAACCGCGAACTGATCACCGCCTCGGCCTACCAGGGCCGCACGATCTCCGTCAAGGGCATCGTGGAGCATTTCGACGGTTCCTACCAGATCAAGGTGTTATCTGAAAAGTATATAACAATCATTCATTAAAAAGGGAAGGAAAAAAAGAATGAAGAGTAAAAAACTTCTTTCATTACTGCTTGTAGCAGCAATGAGCATTACTTGCCTTACAGCTTGCGGAAAAAAGAATGAGGTTGAACCCACTCCCACTCCCGTTCCCGCTGTAACTCCCACCCCTGCGGCTGATACCACAGGCTTGAACGCTGCCAAGGACTACATCAACAACATGTATGCTTCCAAAGACGGCAGCGCTACCGCAACAGCATCCGATTACTCCGTAGTCGGCGTTGTTAAGATCGACGGCGTTACCTACAACATCGAATGGACCACAGATGCAAAATCAGGTGTAACCATCGGTGCAATGGATTCCAAGAAGATGGTCAACATCGACGTTGATGAAAAGACAAAGTCACAGGTTGACTACACTCTCACCGCTACCATTAAGGACGCTAACGGAAACAAGGTTTCCGCATCCTTTAAGCACTACGTACCTGCATATAAGGAGCTCTCATATGCCGAATACGCTGCAGCAGAAAAGGGCGCAACAGTAGTTGTAAAGGGTGTTGTAACCGCTCTCCTTTCCAAGGCAAACGGAAACAGTTCATACTCTGTTTATTTCCAGGATGAGAACGGCGGATACTATGCTTACAACATCGCAGAAGATCACTTCAACAGCCTCAACCTCAAGCCCGGTATGACCATTCAGGTTACAGGTCAGCGTGACACCTATTCCGGAACTTACGAGATCGTAAACGCTAAGGTTGAAGTTCTTGACAGTTCCATCAAGAAAGTTACACCCGCCGACTACACAGAGATCTTCAAGAAGGCTGCAACTCTTAAGGACAAGTCCCTTGCAGAGCCTCAGGCCATTCTTGTTACCCTTAAGGGCGTTGAGATCATCGGCATCGGTTCCGATCCCACCTACTACATGTTCCAGCTTGGCGACAAGCAGTCCTATGTAAGGATCTCCTCTTCTTCCTGCCCTATCGGCAAGGATGATCAGGCCAAGTTCATTGACACATTCAATTCACACATCGGATATATCGCAGATGTTACCGGTCTCCTTACACTTTATGACGGAGCCTTCTACATCTCCCCTATCTCCGCTGACGCATTTACAAACCTTACACTTCCTAAGAGAACAGACGCCGAGATGGTTGAGTTCGAAAAGGGCAAGCTCACATTCCCTGCAAGGATCACAGAAGACACAGTTCTCAATCTTGTTTCTACAGGTGCTACTTACAAGGATGTTTCCATCGTTTACTACATCAAGGGTGCTTTACATGAAGGCGACAAGCTTCCCATCACCCAGACAGATAATGAGCAGACAATAGAGATCAAGGCTGAACTTAAGTGCAACGACAAGACAGCAGAAGCACTCTTCACAGTCATCGTAGAAGCTAAGGCTTCCGATCTTTGCGAAGCAGAAGTCCTTTCAAAGGCATTTGCTCTTGCAGACGGACAGTCCGTTTCCGGCAAGCAGGTTCTCCGTGGAAAGATCGTTGAGATCCCTTCCGCTTACTCTGAGCAGTACAAAAACATCACCGTTAACATGCAGGTTGGCGACAAGATCGTTCAGGCATATCGTATGGTTGGCGGCGCTGATCTCAAGATCGGTGACACCATCACTGTTACAGGTGTTCTTAAGAACTACAAGGGCACAGTTGAATTCGACAAGGGATGCACCTACTCCAAGACTCTTTCCGTTGACGAAGCTAAGCAGCTCATCACCGTTGAGAAGGCATTCGAACTTACAGACGGTCAGGCTCTTTCCGGCAAGCAGGTTCTCTGCGGTAAGATCGTTGAGATCCCTTCCGCTTACTCTGAGCAGTACAAAAACATCACCGTTAACATGCAGGTTGGCGATAAGGTCGTTCAGGCCTATCGTATGGTTGGCGGCGCTGATCTCAAGATCGGTGACATCATCACCGTTACAGGTGTTCTCAAGAACTACAAGGGAACAATCGAATTTGACAAGGGCTGCACTTACATTAAGGGTCAGAAGCTTGCATATGCAAAGGATCTCCTTGTAATGGAAAAGGCATTTGCTCTCAAGGACGGCGAGAAGATGTCCGGTCTCCAGGAAGTTACCGGAACCATCACAAAGTTCGATGAGAAGGGTGCTTACTCCGAGCAGTACAACAACTGCTCCGTATGGATGAAGGTTGGCGATTACGAGATCGAAGCTTATCGTCTCAAAGGCGGTAAGGACCTCAAGGTCGGCGACACCATCACAGTTACCGGTTACCTCAAGAACTACAAGGGTACCATTGAATTTGATTCAGGCTGCACCTATGTGAAGGCTACAGCAGATTCAACACCCAAGACAGGTGATAACTCCGTAATGATCCTGTTCATGCTCCTCTTCATGGCAGCTGCATCATTCACAGTAATGACAGTTTCCAAGAAAAGAGCTCGCTAATTAACAATAGCAATAACAAAGGAGCCCACGGTTTGACCGTGGGCTCCTGTTTTTGTGATGATGTGTCAGTGTTTTGGTACTGCTCTCTCTCGCTTTTCCGATGTTCTATTGTTCTTTAACGTTTCTGTCTTTTGTAAGATAGAGGATCGCGGCCGTTGCAAGAAGCAGCGGTCCGATGATGTAATAGAGATTTAAAAGCTTATTTGCCGTTCCATATATCTGAAAAATGCCGTTCAGAAGCATGCCTACCGTGACGGTTGCAACACCGCAATGCCAGATCTGTTTGGTAATGCTTCCGGGAGCATATGCTTTTAAACGCTCCAGAACGGCGTTTAAAAGCGTCCCTAAGATCAGGGTGGGTGTATATGCGTAGATCATGGACATAGAGTAAATACCATGGCTAAAAAGCTCATAGATGAACCCTGTCAGCAAAATAAATAAAGAGATCAACAAATAAACGAATGAATTTCTGTGAAATAGTCTGTTCATGTCAATATCCTATGTAAACAATATCTGTTACGGTAACCTCTCCTATCTTCCCTTCTTTTCGGCAAGGCTTGTTGAGCACTTCACCTTGGAAATATAATGTGGCGGAACCACCTCCGTCAAGATTGTAGAGGTACTTTATTCCCAGACTCATACCGAATTCAGCAAGCTGTGAACAGGTAACTCCTCTGTTGGTCGATCCGTTTCTTCCGTCAACAATAATGAAGACATAATGAAGATCGTCTTTTAAACCTATTGCTGTTCTGGGATGTCTTGAATTTGCCACATCAACTGTAGTAAAACTTGTTTTTGCTACGTTCTCTCCATCATTTATCAAGGCAGGACCAAAGTTAAACAACTGCCATGCTCCCTTATCAATGAGTTCCTGAGCCGTATAGTCCCCTTCCTTAACAATGGACGCGCTTCCGTCCGCCCACAAGACCAGAGTCTCCTGTCTCGGTTCTTCTTTGGTTATAAAACCGTTTGAAGCAGTCGTGTAAGTGTCTCTGAGGATAACCCCGTTTTTAATGGAATATCCGGTAGTTTTATGTTTCCAACAGTCTCCGTTGATCGAAATGATAAGGTCGTCGTAACTGTTAGAAATATTGGAAACATAATCCCATATATAATCACCCCGTTTGTTAACTCCCGTGATGGCAGTTTTCAACAGATCCGCTGAATTAACAACAGCATCCACAACGTAGATATCCGACTCATATTCGCGGTATCTGCTGATCTTTACAGACATATTCGAATCGATATAGCCATCGGCAGACCAGGTGGGTTCTATGGTCGGTGTTGCCGTGGGTGTCGGTGTGGGAGTAAGAGTCTCGCTCTTTGATGCTGCTACAGAAGGTGTGGCAGTCACAACCGGCGCAGCCGTCAAAGCAGGCACGGGTGTGGGTGTTGACGTATATTTTGCTAAAGTCCGCGGCAGGTCAAAGTCAGTCGATGTCCCTGCTTTAAAGGTATCCATCACCGTGTAAAGGGTGAACAGTGCCAGCAGCACCGTATAGACCACCGCAATCAAGTATTTCTTCATGTTTTTATAACCAACCCGTATTATTAGCCTTGTATTCCTTTGAAATGCTGTCTGCGTCTTCCACCAGCTGCATCAGTTCCTCGTGGGAATGGACCGTAGCCCCCGCAGCGTTCTCATGACCGCCGCCGCCGTACTTTTCACCCAGCTTGTTTATGGTGACAAATCTGGAACGGAGTCTTACACGGATCTCGTCATCAAAAGGATTTTCGATGAAAGCAAGCCAGATGATGGACCCCTTAATGGAGTTAAGAAGGGAGATCACATTGCTTGCGGCCTCGTTGGTGAGGTTCCACTCCTTCTGCATCTCACGGGTAACCACCACATAGGCCACACCGTTCTCGGTGATCTTCATCTGACCGAATATGTATGCCTGGAACTTGAAGTAGTCAAAGTCTTCAAGATAGAGGTTGGAATAGATGGTCTCCAGATCCAGACCGAAGTCGATGAGGAAACCTGCAAGTCTCATGGTCTCTCCGCTTGTGGAAGCGAAACGGAAACGTCCGGAATCCGTGGCCATACCTGTGAAGAGGCACTCTGCAGCCCTCTTTGTGACCTTGAGTTCATCTTTAAAGGTGAGGGCTAAATCAACGATCATCTCGCAGGCTGAAGAACGCCAGTCCTCAACCCATGAAATGTCACCGTAAGGCGCATTGTCCACATGATGGTCGATCTTTACAAGTTCCTTGGCAAGGGGGTACTTCTTATTGGAAAGACGATCCACAGTGCCTGTATCTACTGCGATGAAAAGTGCATTGGCATAGGCATCGTCGGAAAGAACTGTCTTGTCATCGTCAAGAAAAGCCACATAATCGGAATAGTCCTCGTTTACCACGAAGATCTCCTTCTTGGGGAAGGATTCCCTTAAAATTGTGGCAAGGCCCATAGTTGAGCCCACAGCATCTCCGTCGGGACGGAAATGACGTCCTATGATGATCCTGTCATATTCTTTGATCTTGTCCAGGATCTGTTTCTTGATATCTAAATTCTTATTATCCATATTTCTTCCTTTCAGCCTGTTCTTAAGGTTTCCTACAGCATCATGGCATCAAGATCCGCCAGCATTGCAAGCGCAGTCTCTCTGTCTTCCACAGCAGCTCCGCTGGCCTTCTCGTGTCCGCCTCCGCCGTACTTTACTGCAATGGGATTGATGTTATATTTGCTCGAACGGAGTTCACAAAGAACCTTGCCCTCGCTCTCCGTGAAATTTACCCAGATGTCCACGCCCTTGATGTCACCCATGGTGCCCACCATGCCCCGGGAAATTCCGAAGGGAGTCATACCCTCACCCACAAGCCTCTCGACCTCAGCGGCGTCGGTGTATATGTACGCCACATTATGCTCCGTGAAGCGGATCTTCAATATGAATTCGGATTTCCTCTTTAAGCTCTCGAAATCCTCCGCATACATCTTGGAATAAAGGTCGTTGAAATCGATCTTTCCCTTTTCCGTAAGGAAAGCTGCCAGAGTGAAGGTTCTGGCGTTGGTGGAATCGTAGCGGAAACGTCCCGAATCCGTCACCATGCCGGTAAAAAGTGATCTGGCGCCTACCTCATCGATCACGAGTCCTTCGGACTTTATTATGTCCGCTATGATGCCGCAACAACTCTCAAAGCTCGGATCTATGACCTCCGTACCCGTGAAAGCTCCGGTGTACATATGATGATCGATCCTGGCATTAGCCTTTGCGGTCTTGTATCTCTCATCATTTACCATATTCGCACCGCCGCAGTCCAGCACAATGGCAAGGGCCCCGGCATAGGCTTCGTCGGAAACCTCGTCCATTACGGCTTCATCCATGAAGGAATACCTTCCGGCTGCATCTCCCACAACAAAGACCTTCTTCCCCGGGAAATTGGCCATGACCAGGTGCTTCATTCCGATCTGGCTTCCGATGGCATCACCGTCGGGATTGGAATGACGGTGTATGATGACAGTGTCGTACTTCTCTATCTCTTTCAATAAAGCTTTATACATTCCTAAACCTCGTATTATCTGTTTGATCCCGTAACGATCCTCTTAAGTTCCTGAGCGGCTCTCATGGCATTGTCCTCGCATTTGAGCTCAATGTCGCAGATCTCCGCATTTCTGTATTCGATGTCAAGGGACATTATACGTCTCACCTTGTCATCCTCGTCGGACTTACGGCTGATGATGTTCTTAAGCACCGCTTCCTTCTCACGGTTAACGAAAACCATGAGGGTTCTGCCTCTGTAGGCATTTCTTATGGTGAGAGCTCCGCAGATGTCTATGGGCAGTACCGCATAGTTACCCTCGTTCACGATCTGCTGGATCTCGTTGGTGGGAGTTCCGAAATGGAACTTGGAATAAACAGTGGTTTCAAGGAATCTGCCCTCTTCCTTTTCCCTGAGGAACTGATCTTCGTCGATGAACCTGTATGCTGCCTCGCTTTCACCCTGATTCTGGGGTCTTGTGGTGGAAGTGAGGGGCTTTTTGAATTCCAGTGAATCTTTTGTAAGCTCGTAGGCTATCTCATTTTTCAAGGAACCCGAAGGACCTACCAGGCATATGACTCCGCCTTCGGAAAGATCGGGAGCCTTCTCCACAAAGGAGTTTCTCACCATGCGGAAAAGCTGCATGAAATCCGAATAGCTGTTCACGGCTAATATGCCCGACATGTCCATGTTCCAGGGCTTTCGGAAAAGAACGGGATAAACCGCTTTCGAATTGGCAATGTTGTGGGCTCCGTCGTCCAGTAGCATATCCAGTGCGAAAACGTCTTTACGGGTTCCGATGATTATGTTTTGGGAAGGGATCTCGGGAAAGTCCTGTAAAAGCCTCTCTGCTCTGGCGCTCATGCAAGCAGCGGGAACTGCCGTTACAAAGAAAACGTCAGCCTGCTTGGACAACTCTCTGACGAACTTCTGGGCACCGGGGAGAATGGGCTGGGTACGTACAAACTCAGGATCCGAATAAAGAGCGATCCTTTCATCAAAATGTCTTCCGTAATTGCCCCAGCCTTTGATCTCATTGATGCTGACAGGTTCCTCGTCGGGGTGTTTGCTGTTCACAATGGACAGCGCATAAGCATTGCAGTCATATAATGTGTCATCCACATCAAGACCAATCCTTAAACGATATCTTCTCATATATTTGACCTCCGTACCACATAGAGTGGTAATGTTTAATTATAACAAATTTTACCTCGATTTTCAAGGAAGAGCTAGTGACCCCGAAGGGACAAAAAAACCTGCCCAAACGGGCAGGTGTCGCTTTTTAAGTCAAACCGAAACATCAAAGTTCATTCCGAGGTGAGGCGTAACGGATTGTTCCATCATTTTGATCATTTCGGCACCCATCTCTTCCTGAGTGTCCAATGCTTTTGAGAGCAACGCCACGCCGACCTGACTCTGTGTATTGATCTGGCTTAAAACAGGTGATAAAGAAGCTATATCCATATTGCCTCCTTTCTCCCTAAATATCAGGGATCATCTTATTGATCGGCTGTATTCTATCATTTCTTGATCTCAAAATCAATAAAGTTAGGATAAAAGTTGTTTTCCCCAAAAAGATGTTCTGAAAGTGTTGGACTTTTGTTGTGAATTGTTCTCAAAACGTTCAATTTTTTTACATAACAGGGACACATTTACCATGTATAATGGCCTCAATAAAACAAAACCTAACAAGCCAATAAGAACATTTTTCATAAAATAAGCCGGAACAGTTCCCTCCCCTCTGTCCCGGCTTCTCCTCTGTTTTAGGCACAAAAAGACCGGTCCTTTAAGGATCGGTCTTTTATTATCAGATATCGTATTCGCCCCACTCGCAGCCGATGTTCTTGGCATAGAGTTCGTCAATAAGTTCTTTTCCGTCCCCAACCTTGCGGAAGAGTTTCACTATGCCCTCTCCGTTTCCGCCGTTCCAGAGACGGTTGTGCATCTTAATGCCGTCGGGAGCTTCATAGTTGATGAGGAGCATGTCGGACTTTTTGCACTTTACATTTACCAGCATTACATAAGCCGCATTCTGCAGCTCGATGTGCCAGCTGACTTCATCCTCGGTCTCCTTGCACTCGAAACGTGTCTTGGGCTCGGTCCAGACCTTGGTGAAGTTAAATTCCATCTCCGTTCCTTCATAGAACATGGCTCCGAGAAGCTTGTTCTGAAGTTCGAAGCCTCCGATGCCGGGGCTGCCGCCGCCGATATCAAAAACGGAATTCAAAAGGCGTTTGCCTGTCTTTTTGGAAATAAGATTGTTGGAGGAAAGCCATACCCAAGGGGATGTGAAATCCGAACCCCAGTTCTTGTCGGCATATCCGAAGGAATCATCTGCACGGACAATATACTCTCGTCCGTCATATTCAACCATTCCTGTATATTCGGTCTTCATGCCTTCCGCATGCCAGAACATCTCAAAAGCTTCAGACATACGAAGAGGCTTGGAAGCGCCGTAGCCCACATTGAAGGGGATCTTCTTGTCTACGGAAAGGTTCCACTTCATGGTTCCCGCATCGCACATCCATTCGGGATGAAGCTTTGCTTCCTCTTCGGAAATGTTCACGCTTCCCGCGATCCTTCCCTCGGAACAGTAGCAATCCTCAGCTTCCAGTGAAAAAGGAGCGTTGGGAATGATCCTCACGTCCTTCCAGGGGAAATATCTGTGAAGCTGCTTTGCATTGGGGCCCCAGGCTCCGCATTTGACCATCACATATGAAGGTTTCTTGCCCATTTCCTGATTCTCGGGATCCTGTCCAAGAACGGGAAGATCCTCTGCCAGAGCAGGATTTACAGTAAAGTATTCAACGAAGAAACTCTTCTCTTCGCCTGTTTCCTTGTCGTGTCCGGTGAAGCTGTGCCACCACCAGTCATATCCGTTGCTTGCAAATCTGCCTCTCAGCATGAACTCGTCTCTGGAAAGATCAGAAACGCTGAAGGAAGCATTCCTTGCGGCATTTTCCTTTATCCCGTCAACGGCCTCCATGGTCTTGTCATATGCCTGATCAAGCCCTTCCCTGACCTTGGGAAAATAATCGTTCTTAATAGCAGGGACAACATCCTTTTTTATCTTATTGACAGCATCGTCAAAAGTTTTTTTGATCTCGTTTATCATAATACATTCTCCCTTCTTCCCAACCATTATATACCTAATAAAACCTTAAAGCAACAAAAGAAAGAGAGGATTACGCCATGTACATCCTCTCTTTTAGCCCTTTATCTGTCCTGTTTTACCGCATTGTTGAACATTTTTTCATGTCCTATGGTGGTGGTGCTTCCATGGCCGGGATAGCATATCATCCTGTCAGGAAGGGTGAAAAGTTTTTCTTTCACCGACTTTACTTCTGTTTCCCAGTCTCCGGTGGGCACATCGGTCCTTCCGATGGTGCCGTTGAACAGGGTGTCTCCCGTAAAGATCACCATCTGCTCCGGGAATTCATAGCACACGCAGCCCGCAGTGTGGCCGGGAGTCTCTATGACACGGATCCTGTAGCCTGCCAGCTTCAACTCCTCCCCGTCCTTCACTGTCCTGTCGGCTTTCACCGTCACGGGACGCTTGAACTTCTCCGAAAGGTTCATGCTGACGGTAGCCAGAAGTTCCGTCTCCTTCTCGGAAGCGATGACTTCCGCATTGCGTTCCCTAAGGACCTTCACGCCGTAAATATGATCGAAATGACCGTGGGTCAGCAGCACTGCCACCGGCTTTAAGCCGTTCTCGTCGATAAAGCCCGTAAGTTCCTTGCTGTCCCAGGCTGGATCTATGATCAGGGTTTCCTGTGTTTCTTCGTTTATCACAAAATATGTATTTGTCTGCAACGCATTAAGCGGCATTGTATGTATCTTCATAGTTTATGAACGGAGCTCCGCCTGAAGGTGGAATTTAAGGTTTTTAAGGATCTTCTGGACATATCCGTCCACAGCACCCTCTGCAAAGGCCTCCTCACCGGGTGTGAAGGTGACGGTGAAAGCCATGGACTTCTTGTCTTCACCGATCTGTGCGCCTTCGAAAACGTCGAAGAGCTGTACTCCCGTAACGAACTTGCAGGCACCCTTGATGATGCTCTCCACCTGTCCGCAGGAAACGTTCTTGTCCATAACGATGGCAAGATCGCGCTTCTCTTCGTCAAACTTCGGAAGAGGAACGAACTTAGGTTCAAGTTCATAGTACTTTTCAAGGCTCTTAAGGTCGATCTGTGCTACAAAGCCGGTTGTTCTCATGTCTTCCGCCTTCTGGATCTCATAGGTGATCTGACCCATGAAACCGATCTCCTCTCCCTTGCAGGTGATCTTTGCCGTTCTGTAAGGATGAAGGAAAGGCTTCTCGGAAGCTTCGAACTCAAAGCATATGCCAAGAGCAGCAGCCACAGCTTCTACCATGCCCTTAAGGCTGAAGAAGTCCTCGTTGTCACCGAAAGCACCTATGGAAAGAGTCGCTCTCTCATCGGGATACTCTGTGAGAGGAAGATCCTTGGCTATGAAACGGTTGCCCAGTTCGAAGATGCGACCGTAGAGCCTTCCGCGCTTCTCGTTTCTTGCCATGGCATGGATCATCTGAGGAACAAGGGTTGTTCTCATTACGGAAAGATCCTCGTTTATGGGATTTATCAAACGGATGGCGTGACGCTCGGAAGCATCCTGAGGAAGTCCAAGCATATCAATGTCCGAAGGGGAGATGAAGGAGTAATGTATGCCTTCGCTTGCTCCCAACGCGCAGAGGGTGCGCTTGATCTTAAGCTCCTTCTTTTGCTTCAGTGTCATTCCGCCGGAAGTTACGGTAGCCTTTGTAAGGAATGAAGGCACCACGTGATCGTAACCGTACATACGGATGATCTCTTCGGAAAGATCCGGGTAGTCTCCGATGTCCTCACGATAGGCGGGAACATGAACCGTCAACTCATCACCGCTTATTGAAGGAGCAAAGTCAAGATTCTTAAGGATGCGCTCGATCTCAGCAGCAGGAACCTCGATGCCCAGAACACCGTTGATCTTCTTTACGGAAGCCTTCATCTCATGAGGCTCCACGGAATTGCCCGTAGAAACTTCCACATGAGTGGATGAGACCTTGCCGCAGCCCAGTTCTTCGATGAGGTGAAGGGCACGCTTCATGGCCATCACCGTGGCGTATTCGTCGACGCCCTTGGAGAAACGGGCACTGGAGTCGGAAGACTGTCCGAGAGCACGGGAAGTCTTCCTGATGTTGTCTCTCATAAACTTTGCGGCTTCAAAAACAACTCCCGTGGTGGTGTCACGGATCTCGGAATTGAGACCGCCCATTACACCCGCAAGAGCAACGGGTCTGTTACCGTCGCAGATCACAAGATTGGCGGGAGTGAGTTCAAATTCCTTTTCGTCAAGGGTAACGATCTTCTCCTTATCCTTGGCGCGGCGCACACATATGGCATTTCCTTCAAGAAATGCATCATCAAAAGCATGCATGGGCTGACCAAGTTCCATAAGGATATAGTTTGTGATATCCACAACGTTGGAAATGGAATTTATGCCCACAAGAGCCAGTCTTCTCTTCATCCATGCGGGTGACTCTCCTATCTTCACGTCACTTACATAATGAGCGATGTAACGTGGGCAGAGATCGGGATCTTCAACGGTGACCTTAAAGCCTTCCTTTTTAACGCCACTCTCGGTGTAGGAAAGATCGGGGGTCTTTAAAGGCTTCTCAAGGACTGCAGCCACCTCACGGGCAATACCGTAGATGCTCTGGCAGTCGGGACGGTTTGCGGTGATGGATATGTCAAAGATCTGGTCGTCAAGTCCAAGTATGGGCTTTACGTCACTTCCCACAACAGCATCGTCGGGAAGCACCAGAAGTCCGTTATAGCCTGCGCCGGGATACATATCCTCGGAAACTCCCAGTTCTGTGCCCGAGCAGAGCATACCGAAAGAGTCATAGCCTCTGAGTTTGCCCTTTCCGATCTTCATGACACCTTCAATGGTCACATGATCCTTGGCGGTTGCATAAACCTGCGCCCCCACCTTTGCCACGGGGAACTTCTTTCCCGCACATACGTTGTCTGCTCCGCAGCAGATCTGCACAGGCTCACCTTCTCCGAGGTCCACCTTGCACACATGGAGATGAGTCTCCGGAATGGGATCGCACTCTTTCACAAGTCCCACAACAACGCCGGAAATGTCCTTTCCGACTTCTTTCCTCTCTTCTACTTCAAAGCCACAGCCGAAAAGCTTTTCTTCCAGCACTTCGGGTGTAACATCTATATCTACATATTCTTTCAACCAGCTAAGCGGTACTAACATATGCTTTTTGCCTCCTTATCCTAATCAGTCGTCGATCTGCTCAAGTACTCTGAGATCCGATTCGTAGAGCATCTTGATGTTGTTGATGCCATACTTCAGCATTGCCAGTCTCTCGAGACCGCAGCCGAAGGCCAGACCTGAGTAAACATCGGGATCGATGTGGCAGTTTTCCAGGACTTTTCTGTTTACGATGCCTGCACCCAGAACCTCGATCCAGCCTGTGCCCTTGCAGAGTCTGCAACCCTTGCCGCCGCACTCGAAGCAGCTTACGTCAACTTCAACGGAAGGCTCGGTGAAAGGGAAATAGGAAGGGCGAAGCCTTGTCCTGGTGCCTTCTCCGAAAAGCTCTGCCACGAGAACATCCAGCATTCCCTGAAGATCGCAGAGGGTGATGTTCTTATCCACAACAAGACCCTCGATCTGATGGAACATGGGTGAATGGGTGGCGTCATCGTCGGAACGGAACACCTTACCGGGAGCTGCTACCATCTTGATGGGCGGCTGCTTCTTCTCCATGGTGTGGATCTGAGCCGCGGAGGTCTGGGTGGAAAGAAGATATTCGGGAGACAGATAGAATGTATCCTGCATATCTCTTGCGGGGTGATCCTTGGGAATGTTCAGAGCCTCAAAATTGTAATAGTCGCTCTCTATCTCGCGGGTCTCGACAACTTCAAATCCCATGGAAGCAAAGATGTCGATGATCCTGTTCCTGATCTGTGTTACGGGATGAAGATAGCCCTTCATGGAATGGGTAGCGGGCATTGTAACATCGATCTTTTCACTTTCGTAACGTGCCTTTGCCTCTGCAGCCTTCAGCTTTTCGTCCAGTTCATTGAACTTCTCTCCCGCCCAGTTTTTGAGCTCGTTGACTCCCTTACCGAAGTCTGCCCTCAATTCTCCGGGAATGTCCTTCATTCCCTTCATGAGCTGGCTGATCTTACCCATCTTAGGGTCAAGAAAGTTCTTTTTGAATTCATAGACTTCCTTTGAATTTGCCAGTTTCCCCGAGCCATTCAGGATCTCTTCCTTAATGGCCGCTATGCTGCTTTTAAGTTCTTCCAGATTCTGCATATCTTCCTCCGTAAAAAATGTTTTTATAAACAAAAATCCCATATGAGTTTTCACTCATATGGGACGTGATTTTCTTTTAATAAATCCGCGGTACCACCCATTTTCAGGACAAGCCTGCACTCATTGGGATTCAGTTTTTGCTCCGATGGCGAACTTCGTTTTTTGGAACCCGACCTGCTCGCACCTTACGCAGGCTCTCTGTGTTTGCTGTTCCTCAAACTACTGTAACATCTTCAACGCTTCAATCGAGAATACACTATTCACCCTCAAAAGTCAAGGGCTTATTTCTCCATTACCGCTCTGTACACTCTTTCCAGCTCTTTCCTGTCCCAAAGAACAGGAACGGGATAGAGAGGATTGCCTTCCTTGTCCGCATGAGCAGCCATCATGGATATGTCCTCTTCCTTAATTCCCTTAAGAGTAGTGGGGATGTTCATATTGGCATTCATCTGCTTGATCTTTGCTATGAAAGCTTCGGCTGCTTCCTTTGTGTCGGTATCTCCGGAAACCAGTCTCGTGGCCTTGGCAAGCTCCGCCAGTTTCTTGTATGCGGTCGGTCCGTACATCTCAAGGACGTGAGGCAAAAGCACCGCATTGGCAAGGCCGTGGGGAATCCCGTACTGGCCGCCCAGGCTGTGAGCCACCGCGTGAACGTAGCCCACATAGCTTCTTGTGAAAGCAACTCCCGCAAGATAGGAAGCTCTCAGCATCTTTGCTCTGGCCTCTCTGTCCTGCCCGTTGGCATAGGCCTTCTCAAGATTTTCGAATATGAGGCGGACGGATTCTATGGCCGCCGCTCTGGTCTTAATGGTGGTGGCATGGCCTATAAAAGCCTCAACGGAATGAGTCATAGCGTCCATTCCCGTTGTGGAAGTGAGACTTCCTGGAAGTCCCAGAGTCACCTCAGGTTCAAGGCAAGCGAATTCCGGGATCAGAGGGAATGAATTTATGGCATATTTAAAATGGGTATCTCCGTCGGTAATGACCGCACTGACGGTGGTCTCACTGCCTGTGCCCGCGGTTGTGGGAACGGCGATGAGAAGAGGCAATTTCTTTCTGACCTTCATTATACCCTTCATCTTTTGCAATGTAAGGTTGGGACAAGCTATGCGGGCTCCCAGACCCTTGGCACAGTCCATGGAGGAACCTCCGCCAAAAGCGATTATGGCCTTACAGCCGTTTTCGATGTACATTTTCCGTGCTGCTTCGACATTTGCAATGGTGGGGTTTGCAACGGTCTCATCAAAAACCGCGCACTCTATGCCCATCTCTCTAAGATGCTCTTCCAAAGGAGTCGTGAGACCAAGTCCTCTGATCCCCTTGTCCGTCACAAGGATGCACTTGTCCACGCCCCTTTCCTTAAGGCATGCGGGGATGGCCTTCACACCTTCAAGAAGCTTCGGCTCTCTGTAAGGCATCAGGGGTAAAACGATGTTCATGCCCGTTTGAAATGTTCTGCACCATATCTTCCTCAATACGTTCATTTTTTCTCCTCCTCGTGAACATCAGTTCACGTCCTCCTCCATTTTACCACTTTATTTCTCTTTTGCAACCTTCTTTAATAATGGACCCCCGGGACGGGGGCCATTCGTTGAAAGTCTCAGCCCTTAAGGCCTGCCGACTGTCTTATCATATCCTCCACAACAATATCGTAGATCTCTCCCACGGTGTTGCAATATTCAAGGATCTTCCAGGGCTCATTCGTATGAAAATGAATCTTGATGAGATCCTCGTCTCCTGCGGCGATAAGGCTGTTTCCTTCAAAATGTTCGGTGATATAATCCGCTATCTCATCCTCGTCAAGATCCTTGTCACGACGGTCTATAAGAAGCTGAGTATCATAACGATACGCGAACTGATCGTCTTCTGCGTCAATTGAATTTACCATGTTTTTTTACCTCCAAAAATTTATGTTTTATTTTCTTTTACAGATACGAGAAAAGCTCTTCCAGGTCTTCGTCCGTGGTGGCCCAGTCAGTGGCCAGACGGATCACTGTGCGATTTTCGTCGAGTTTCTCCCAAAAGCCGAAACGCACGTGTTCTGCCAATTTTTCCAACTTCGAGTTTTCCATTATGATGAACTGCTGATTGGTAGGAGAATCGATAAAGATCTCATATCCCCTCTCGGTAAGCTTCTTTCTCAGGATCTCAGCCTTTTCTGTGGCATTACGCCCCAGATTAAAATAAAGATCATCCGTAAACAATGTGTCAAACTGGAGTCCCAGAAGCCAACCCTTGGCCAAAAGTGCCCCGTGCTGCTTTATAACCGGAACGGGGTGCTTTCCCGGGAAGCCCTTGGTGAAGACCACCGCTTCTCCGAAAAGTGCTCCCACCTTTGTGCCTCCGATGTAGAACACATCCGTGAGTTCCGCTATGTCCTTTATGGTCACATCCGTCCTGTTGCTCATGAGGCCGTAACCCAGTCTCGCACCGTCCAGGAAAAGAGGGATGTCGTATTCCCTGCAGACCTTGGAAAGAGCCGTAAGTTCCTCCTTGGTGTAAAGAGTACCGTATTCCGTGGGATGGGAAATGTACACTGCTCCCGGGAACACCATATGCTCGTGGTTCGCATCCGCATAGAAGTTCTCGATCCAAGTCCTTACGTCGTCTGCCTTGATCTTTCCGATGGTGTCCGAGTACATGGCAGCTCCGTTTTGCATTTTTTCACGCATGCAGGGAACGGTGAGAACCTTATGTCCCGAAAACTCTATGGCTCCGGCTTCGTGAGCAGCCACATGTCCCGTGTCAGCAGCCAGAACCCCTTCGTAGGGTTCCAAAAGCATATCGATGATCGTCTGGTTGGTCTGAGTTCCTCCCACAAGGAAGAAAACATCAGCCTTGTCGCATCCGCATATGCGCTTTATCTTTTCTTTCGCGCTGTTACAGATCTCGTCCGTACCGTACCCGTCATACTGATCGTAATTTGTCTCCGCAAGCCTTTTCAGGATTGCGGGATGTGCCCCTTTTGTGTAATCACTTGAAAAAGAGATCTTATTCTGCCTCATAAACTTTGCCCCTTTCTATGTTAAATAAAAATACTAAAGCATACCACAAGTCTATCCCCGAGATCATACGACAAAAGTACGCAGCCAATGTTGCAATGATCCAATCAAACACTTTTTATGCCCTCAGTTCCATCATCATTTCTATGCATTCCCATTCACCCACTGACATCTTGTACATTTCACTTCCCACCGGGCGAAAGCCCACCGCCTCGTAACAATGTCTTGCACTGTCGTTGTTGGCGAACACCCCCAGGGTGATCTTTTCCGCTTTCAGTACCTCTTTTGCATATGCTTTCGCCAGCTCCAGCATCTGCTTTCCATAGCCCTTCCCACGAAGTTCCGGGCTTACGATGACAAATCCGAAGCGTACACGGCTCCTGTCATTCAGATCGGGGTATCTTATAAACATATGCCCCACGGGGACGTCGTCATCATCGACGGCGGTCAGCGGGAAATGGGAACCTCTCCTCAGTCCCTTGGCATATTCCTTGTTAAGCTCGTCTCCCTCCAACGGGAACTTTCCGATCCTATCGGCGGACCACTTGAACAGACTCTCTTCATCCTTTATCCAACTGCATATTATGGCGGAATCCTCCGCTCTGTATTCTCTGAGTTTCATGCTCTGCACCACTCTCTCCCGATCGGTTATAATTCCAAAAACATGATCCGAAACGATTTAAATGAGTTTAACTGAAAAATGCATCGAAAACAAGATTTTTATTGATATTCGATGTACTATTTTAGGGCATGAAAGAAACTCAAAACAAAACGGAGGCAGGGTGTGCCCGCCTCCGCTTAAACCATTATCTTCTCTTTGAAAGAACCTCGTCCTCGTATTTCTTGATGCTGCTGTAGTAATCGGAAGCGATGTTCTCGCGCTTCAGATACTCCTCCCAAACGATGCCGAAGGGCATGGTCTTGAGTTCTTCCTGACGGACCATAAGTTCGGTGAAGTTGCCTGCATCCTGAAGCTTCTTAAGGGAAGCGGGCTCAAGAAGAGCATAAAGAAGTGCCTTCTGAACGGAACGGAGTCCTGTCACCCACGCGCTGATACGGTTGATGGAAGCATCAAAATAGTCTGTGGCAATGAAAACTCTGTCCGTTGCGTCCGCACGAACGATCTCCTTCATGATCTCCTTTGTCTCATCGTCAAGAAGAACAACATGGTCGCTGTCCCATCTCATGGGACGGGTCACATGAAGTGCGATCCTGTCATTGAACAGAAGCATGGAAGAAATCTTGTCCGAAACCATCTCTGTAGGATGATAGTGTCCGTTATCCATAAGAGGAGTGATGTGACGTGAATTAACATAATTCATGCAGAATTCTGCGGATCCTGCGGTGTAAGCTTCGAGTCCGATACCGAAAACCTTGGATTCAAGAGTTACGAATACCTTGCTCCTGTCGAAAGGAACAGAAAGGATCTCATCAAGAGATTCCATGTAACGCTTGCGGGGGCCAAGCCTGTCAGCGGGATAATCCTTGAATCCGTCGGGGATCCAGATGTTCATGACGCAGGGAATGCCTGTCTCCTTGGCAAAATACTCGGAAATCTTCAAGCACTGCTGACCGTGTCTGATCCAGAATTTTCTTACGCTGTCGTCGGGAGAAGTGAGGGTCAGTCCGTCCTTAACCATGGGATGTGAGAAGAATGTGGGGTTGAAGTCGATACCCAGTTTTCTTTCTTTTGCATACTTTACCCATGTTTCGAAATGCTTAGGCTCAATAGCATCGCGGTCGGCGAATTCTCCGTTCTTGAAGATGGCATAGCATGCATGAAGATTCAGTTTCTTCTTACCGGGTGTAAGTTCAAGAACCTTGTCAAAGTCTGCCATGAGTTCTTCGGGGGTTGTAGCCTTTCCGGGATAGTTACCGGTGGTCTGGATGCCTCCCGAAAGAGATTCCTTGGAATCAAAACCTACTACGTCATCGCCTTGCCAGCAATGCACCGAAATAGTGATGTCGTTTAAAGTCTGAAGCGCTTTCTCCGTGTCAACGCCGATGGCTGCATAAGCTGCTTTCGCATTGTTGTACATATCATTCCTCCTTAGTTAAATGCTTTTTCCTGTAAAAGGATATTTCCCAGGGCTGTAGCCTCGGAACTTCCGAGAACAACGTTCTTCCCTGTGATCTTCTGTGTAAGTTCGTTGAGGTAGGTGTTATTGGAACCTCCTCCTATTATACAGATATTTTTGAAATTTTCACCCGTAATATTTTCCAGTTCCTTGGCTGCGGCATCGTAGCAATGAGCAAGGCTCACATAGATAGCGTGGGCAAGTTCCCCGGGAGTTTCGGGCACAGGCCAGTTCTTTTCCCTGCACTCGTTTTTGATGGTATCGATCATGGATTCCGGAGCAAGATATCTTTCGTTGTTTACATCCAGCCTGTAGTCAAACTTGTTCTCTTCCGAGGCCATTTTAGCAAGTTCAGCAAAAGTATATTCATCATTTAACTCACTCTTGAGGCACTGTACAAGCCATAGTCCCATGATGTTCTTAAGGAAACGGATGGTGCCTATTCCGCCTTCGTTGGAGAAGTTGGCGGAAAGAGCCTTTTCGCTTGTAATGGGATCTTTAAGTTCCACGCCCATGAGACTCCATGTACCGCTGGAAATATAGATGGCGTTTTCTGCTTTTGTTTCCATTAAGGAAGCAACTGCCGATCCCGTGTCATGGGTGGCGGGAAGAATTATGTTGCAATTAAATCCCACCTTTTCGGCGATTTCATTTTTTAAGTTGCCAAGTTTTATAGGTGCAGTAACAGGCTGCTTTTCAAAGAAAGTTAAAGGAAGATTTAACGCCTTTATGATCTCCTCATCCCATTCCCTGTTCTTCGCATTTACAAGTCCTGTGGTGCTGCAATTCGTGTATTCGTGAGCCTTGGTTCCCGTTAGGAAAAATCCAAGATACTCGGGAAGCAGAAGGAAATCCTTTGCCCTGTCAAGTCTGCCCTCTTCCTTGTCCCAAAACATCTGGTAGACAGTGTTGAAGGGCTGATACTGTATGCCTGTACGCTTATATAACTCTTTAAAAGGAAGGATCGTGTGAACGCTTGCCGCTCCGCAGGCTCCTCTTTCATCTCTGTAGCAATAGACCGGAAGAACAGGCTCATTCTTTTCACCAAGAAGGACGTAATCCACTCCCCATGTATCAATACCTACGGAATCAGGTTCAAAGCCTGCTTTCTTTGCTGCTGCAAGTCCGTTTACAACCTCGTTGCACAGATTTTCAAGATCCCAGGTGAGGCGGTCGTCTTTTTTCACAGGACCGTTTTTGAACCTGTAAACTTCTTTCATTACGATTTGACCCGCTTCACGCCAAGCAACTATGTGTCTTCCGGAAGAAGCTCCGATGTCAATGGCTAAGTATACCATTATGTATCCCCTTTCTGCTGTAGATTGCAGCATTTCGCCGCGTTAAATCACAATTTAACAATTCTTGTTTCGCAGGGCTTAAGTTCAAAATTCTGAACTCCCTTGGCTGTCTTTACGGATGTTTTCTGCTGAACGTCGGTGTTGTTGATGACCACAAGAACATTTCCTGCGGGATAAAAAGCACATTCCGTATTAAGGTTGTCTGTGATATAAAGATCCGATTCGTCCTCTCTGCAGCCCAGAAGGATATTTAACAGCATGCGGTTGTTCGCGGAAGATGTCTCGAAAGATGACAGGTAAAATCCCTGACCTTTTCCAAATTTATAATTGGTCATCAAAGGCATTCCATTCTCTTCCGCCAGTACATGAGCATCGCCGTTTGTGAGATGACACTTTGAACGAAGCTTGATGTAAGCCCCATTAGGAATATACTTTTCCGCAGCCTTTTTGTCAACTTCAAATGCCCATTTTCCGTGGCACACTCTTTCGATGGTATCTTCGTCAACACCCAGCACACCTGCTGCCTTGAAGACATGCTGTCCCTCCGCCGTGGCTGAAGGCTCGTTCACTCCGATGAAGGTACCGCCGTTGTAAACCCATTCGGTGATACGGCTTACAAGCTCGGGGTCATTCCAGACTTCACCGCCGCTCCATGCGCTGTTCATGGCGCCTGCGTTGATGACAACATCGTAATCCTTTAAGCAGCCCTTCTTTACATCATCAAAGCTGATGAAGGAAACATCGCAGGGAAGTCCCGAAAGAGCTTCGTTTACATGGATAAGATCGTTCATATAGGTCTCATGGAAGTGGCCGGAAAGAGTCCAGGAACGTAAGTTCCCCCAGTAATGAAGGACTGCGACCTTGGCCTTAATGGTGTAAGGTGCTCCCGCTTCATGAAGTTCCTTGATGGTCCTGAATTCATCACCGATATCTTCTATGCACTGAACGAAGTCGGGATAGTCCTGTACAAGGTGAAGATAACCGCCAAGACCGATACGGTCGATCTTTGCTCTGAGAAGAGCTCGACGGGCACTGATCCAGTACTTCTTGGCATCCTTTGCGGGATCTCCTCCGGGAGCGAAGGTGGGAAGTCCGCCCAGTCCGACGGGGAAGAGGTAGGGATGAAGTCTGATCTCATGGGTGTCAGCCTTTACTCCCGCACAGAGACGGATCTCAAAGCCCGAGAAGATGCACTTGATGATACCGTCAAATCCGAATTCTGTAAATCTTTCATTGTAAGGCTCCACACCAACCCAGCTGTCGTCATAGAACACATATGCTTTTTTGCCGTATTCATGGACAAGGTTGACAAGTTCCTTACCGAATTTTATAACATTATCATTTACAAATTTCATCCAGTCAGATTTTTTCTTGTTGCCCGGTGTGTGGGTCACATGAAGTTTACCCTTGTTGATGAAATCTTCTGCCGTCATTGAATAGCCATACTCTTCCTTAAAAATGTCAAGAGCAAGATCGCTGACAGTGAAGTCATAGGATGCCCAGTCAGTGAAGAGATTTCTGTTTCTCTCGCTGCTGCCCCAGATCCATACAAAGTTGTAGAACATGGAAGTGAATCTTACAACCGTTGTGGTGGGATGCTCCTTGCACCAGTTGTCCATCCAGTTTCTCAAGTACTCTCTGGTCTCGGGATAGATGGGATCTATCTGCATGAGATGTTCCTTGTCCCAATGGTTGGTGGTGTGGTTGTACATGGAGATCTCTTCCCAGATACGGTAGGCCAGGAAGCTGACGGTGTACTCATGCCAGGGTGTAAGGTCCTTAACCGTCACAACGCCCCTGTCCTTATTGTAGGTCCAGGCTGTTCTCGCAAGTTCCCTGTCTTCAGTACGGTCATATACCTGCCAGTACTTCATCGCTCTTTCGGAATCGTTGATCTTAAACTGTCCTTCGAAGAAATCCTTCATAAGGGCTATCTCCAGGCTATTCCCCGTAGCGATCACAGGCTCTGTGCACAAAAATGTCTGCTGTAATTTGTCAAGATTCTTCTTTGCCCACTCATTGTGCTCTCTGATGATACAAATGGTGGAATAGATACCGTAACCCGCATTGGTGATCTCATCCGACAGTTTTGTACCGTCGCTGTCTCTGATGACATCAGCCCCCCATCTCTTAGCAAGTTCCAGTGTCAGTTTCTCATATCCTGCCTCTCCGGGCAGTGTAAAACTTCCGTTTTTCATGTAAAAGTCCCTTTCAACCTAAATTCTCATGGCAAGGCATATGTCTGCAGCCTCGCGTCTTGTAAGCGTCGCCTTGGGATCTTTGTTTTCTCCCACAAGGCCCAGAGCAACGCCCAGTTTCATGTATTCTATTGCATATTCATCGCAGGTCCCTTCATATGCCGTCGTCTTGGGAGCGGGCAAGCTTCTTCTGCTTCCGCAGGCCTTTACGGCAAAGCATATAAGATCCTGCAAAGTGATGTCTTCTTCGGGACGGAATCTCTTGTCCCTGATCATATCCTTAGGGATGAGACCGTTCTGGAAGGCACATTGGACGGTTCCGGCGTACCATTCATGCCCCACGATGTCATCGTAGATGTCGTTGAACACGTTGGTAGGGAAGAATTTAGCCGCTTTTATGACCATATCCAGCGCTTCGCATCTCTTTGCCCTGTCATCAGGTCTTTCCAACTCCGCAAAGAGAACGGGCTCTTCCTTCTTTTCCGTCATTTTGAACTTTTCCGGGATCTCGGGAACCACAGGGATCTCATCAATGTTCCATTCAGCTTCATCGGGTTTTGAAGCCTCCGCAAGCGTCTTGTAATCTCCCGTGAGTTTTTCAAGTTCACCCGCTATAAAACGCGCCATCTTGTAGGCGCCATGATCGTTGGTGTGAGTGTAATCCTTGGGGAAGTAGAACCTCTTGGAACTGTCAAGGCCATCCCTCAGAACTTCGTTCATGCTGAAGCCATGAAGATCGATGACGGGAACCTTGTATTCCTCTCCGATCTTAAAACACTCTTCGGCATATTCCTTAAGGAGATCGTTGTAGCCGCCTCCGTCGGGTTTCCATGTGTTTCTGGCAAGAGGCGTCACAAGGAGCGGAAATGCTCCCGCTGCCCTGACCTCGGCAATATACTGCACCAGTCTCTCTCTGTAACCTTCCGCTGCTTTAAGATGAGGCAGTTTCTGATCGTTATGTGCGAACTGGAACATGGCATAGTCGCCTTTTTTCAGCATCTCTTCCACTATGGCGTAATGCCCCTCGCTTCGGAATGACTCTGTGGTAAGTCCGGAATGAGCGTGATTGGAAACCGCCACTCCCGACATATGATCCTGCATCATCTGCCCCCAGCCGGAATAGCTTGTTCCCGGAGCGTAGGGAACGTCTGCCGGCTGGTCGGTGACGGTGGAATCACCGCAGATGAACAACGTAGGCACGTTACTCTTTTCGCTCTCAGTTTCGGAAAGGCTCACATCTTCTCCGAGAACAGTGATGAACACAGTTCTTCTATCCCCGGGAGCAGTCTGTCCTCTGGGAATGATCGGGCTTACATTAAGGTCAAAGCTGTGACTCACAACAGTCTTTTCCGCAAAGGTCTTTCTGAAGACCAGTCTCCTGCTGCCCGCAAAGATCAAAACTTCACCCTTGGCACAGATCTCGACCTTCACCTTGTAGTTACCGTATTCGGGAACATCCGCCGCAAACATGAGAGGAATGAGGCGATCCTTAGATGCTTCCAGCCTTTCGCATCCTTTTTTCTGATCAATAAAGACTCCCTGTTCTCCCGCTTCCGGCTTAACGGTCTCCACATCCTTATAATATGCGGGTATCACAAAATGATTGCCAAGCCCCGAAACAGGCATGTTGTTTTCCGTAATAAACCCGCAGCCTCTTTCCTTATTGTAAAGGTCCTCAGGTTTTACCCTTGTTCCCTTTCCTTTTTCGCAAAATGAAAAATGCATATTACAGTGCTCCGTCCTTTGCAATCGTAGCAGAAACAAGAACTCTGTCAAAGAAGGCAAGTGCAAGGCCCTGTCCCCATCCCTGGATCCAGTCCTTGGAGATGTTTCTGTAACCGTCTCTGTCGTTCATTACGGCAGTACCTCCGGAAACGTTCAGTACTCTTCCGTCGGGGCTTACATTAGCCAGCATACCCTTTATGGTCTTGTTGATGTATTTTGTATGGAGCGGATTTCCTCTGGAAACCATTGCGGCGCCGATACCTGCGGAAGCGGAAACTTCCTCGTAGGAATCGGGATCGTCAAGAATGGTCCTCCAAAGGCCGTTTTCCGTCTGAAGAAGTTTTATAGCTCCAAGCTGTTCATTAAGTGAGCCCGCAACATCCATGTACTTGGGATAGAGATAGCACTTGGGAAGGATCTCTCCCACCTGTGACATTGTGAAAGCAGCCCATGCGTTTGCTCTTCCCCAATAGAAGCCGGACATATGATTGCCGGCGATATTGTCCCAGCCGTGATAGTAAAGACCGCTCTCGGGATCCTGAAGGAATTTGATGTGCCAATACCACTGGTTCAGCGCATCGTTGATGATGTCCTCATCCTTAAGTTCAACTCCCACACGGAGAAGAAGGAAAGCAGCCATGAAAAGAGTATCCGCCCAGCACTGCTCCGGAAAATCGTTGTTGGCGGAAACCGTGTGCTGCAATACATTGTCACCGAATCTCAGGGCATCCTTTCTGAGATAATTGATCTTACTCATGATGATATCCCAGTACTTCTGCTCGCCTGTTGCTTTGTAAAGGCTTACAAGACAATGTCCCATGGCGCATGCATTGACTGTCCAAACCTTGGGAAGTCCAAGATCAATGAGTTCGTCCACTCTGTCCTTAAGAAGTTTAAGATACTCCTCGTTTCCCGTCTTTTCATAGGCATCTGCAATTCCGTAATATGCAACGCCGCAAGGCCAGTCCCAGGTGAGATCCATCTTCATGGTACGTTTTACGATCCTGTCGATAACGTCTCTGATCTCTTTCTCGTTCATCTCTAAATTCATATGTCGCTCCATTCCGCCCAGTATAGGCATTTTATTGATCTTATTCTATAACAAAAAAAGATTAAAGGATATAATCAACTTATTTTTCTTCATCATATCCCGCTTTTCTGCGCTCTGGATGAGGAAAGATCCGCCACTTTTTGCATAGATCTTTCCCCATCTACAACACAGACCTCCCGGACGGGCCGGGAGGTCTTAAGTGTTCTATGGGATTAGTTGCCCGGATTTAGTTGTAGTTACCTGCTTCGAAAGCTTTCTTCTTCTCGTCGATAACTTCCTGATAGCCTGACTTCAGGTACTCTTCGCTTGCTGCGGCGTAGTTCTTCTCGAAGTCTGCTTCCTTGCCCATTACGATCTTATCACGAAGCTCTGCATACTTGGATGAAAGAGCTGTCTTGTATTCATCGGATGATGCAATGGAAACTGTGAACATGCAGTCAGGTGAAGCAAGACCTGCGTCATAGCACTTGAGCTGTCCTTCATAATTTGCCTTGATAGCCTTGAAGAACTCTTCGCTGTCCTTGTAACCCTGAGGAGTGATAGCCTTGATATCCTTGTCAACATCGCCGAGGGATCTTGTAGCAGTTACGAGGCACCACATATCAACGTTGTTGTTGTGGCTCTGCTGCTCAATAATGCCTGACTGATCTGCTACGGAAACGGGAACACCGTTCTCATAGTTGAAGTTTTTGCCTTCAAAGCCCCACTGAAGTGTGAAGAGGATGTCGGGCTGGCTCATCCATTCAAGATACATAGCGAAAGCTGTCTTCTCTTCTTCTGTTGCCTGTGAAGAAAATCCGATGTACTCACCGAAGATACCGTTGGGACGGAATGCACTGCAAGAACCGTCAGAATAGGTTTCGGGTCCCTTGTTAACGATGATACCGAGGGAAGCATTGGGATTTGCTTTGTAGAACTCGTTGAGAACATCGATGTTCTGTGTTGCATAGCAGCTGTATGTAAGAGTCTTGCCGCTTACGAAGTCAGTAGCTGCATAGTCGGATGTTCTTGTGTTGTACTCATCGTCGATGTAACCAAGGTTATAAAGCTTGTTCTGCCATCTTAAGAATTCTTTCTGAGCATCTGTTGAAAGTGCAGGGATGTTGTAATCGCCTGTTGTAGCCCAGAGAAGCTTGTCCTGAGGATACTTTCTGTATGCATAGTTCTGATCTACACCGCTGCCTTCGATCTTCGTACCGCCGAGGATGTGATCTCCGCAAAGGCCAAGGCTCTTGATCTTTGCATACATCTTGAGAAGTTCTGCGGGATCCGAAGGATACTCATCATAGCCGGCAGCCTTCACCCAATCCTTACGATAGAATGTAACGAACTGATAGTTTGTCTTACCGTAAGGTCTTGTACCGATGATAAGAACGGTCTTTCCGTTGATATCGGTATACTTGTCAAGGGTGTTGTCAACCATTGCCTGCCAGTAGGTGGGAGCAATGTGAGCGAACCACTCTTTGTCATACTCTGCGAAATAACCTTCACTCTGATAGAGAGTAACGTCGGGATAGTCATACTCGAAGCAAGCTACGGGGAGATCCTTGGCTGCTGCTTTCTGAGCGTAAAGTTCATTCTCTTTACCACGTGCAAGTGCAACATATTCTACCTTGATGTTGTACTTGTCGCCGAATTCCTTCTGAACCCAATCTGTCCAGTAGTTTTTTGCGGCATCAGGTGCGCCGTTGGGAGTAGCACGCTGATATACGGGAATCTTAAGGGTTACCTGTTTGTCAAACTTTGACCAGCCATTCACACCCTTAACATCCTTGTTGATGTTGCCGGTGAAGCTTCCGGTGTAACCGGAACTTTTCTTTTCTTTACCGCAGCCTGCAAGCATGGACACAGCCATAGCTCCTACAAGTGCAACGGTAAGGATGCGCTTAAAACCTTTCTTCATAAATCTTTTCCTCCGTTTTGATAAACGTTATTTTATGTCAGCCGCACTATGCGGTAAACATCAGCCTTTAACCGCCCCGATCATGGCTCCCTTTACAAAATACTTCTGCAGGAAGGGATAAACCGCGATGATGGGAATGGTAACAAACATGATGCAGGCAGCCTGAAGAACTTCAGGTGTGGTGGTGTTGGCTGCACCGCCAACATCTCCCAGTGCCGTCTGAATGGATGCCTCGGCTCCCTCAACAAGAAGCTGGAGCTTATACTGGATGAGTCTCAGTTTATCGCTGGTAATATAATAGTAATGATCCGAGTATGCATTCCAACGCCCTACAGCATAGAACAGTGAAAGAGTCGCAATGATGGGCTTGCTCAAGGGGAGCACGATCCGCATAAGTATCTGGAAATTCGTGGCTCCGTCCAGGAAAGCCGATTCCTCAAGGGAATCCGGGATGGAACTCTGGAAATAGGTCTTCATGACCAGCATATTGTAAGGGGAGTATACCAAAGGAAGTATAAGCACCCACATAGTATCCAGAAGATGAAGATTATTAAGGAGAAGATAGGACGGGATCATGCCAGCCGAAAAATACATGGGTACCATGAGTACGAATGTAAAAAATTTCTTTCCCTTAAGTCTCTTTTTTGAAAGAGGATAAGCCGCACAGGTGCAGACCAGCATTCCAAGGGCGGTAAACAGGAGTACCACAAAGACACTGTATCCCATGGAATAGGTCATGGACTTGTCATGAAATACCGAAACATAGGAATCCAAAGTAAAATCCTTGGGCCAAAGAAAAACTTCCTTCGCCATTACCGGACCGTTTCCCGAAATGGATTTGACGAGAACATGCCAAAACGGCAATATGCATGTGGAGCAAAGGATCGTCAGCACAGCAACGATGACAAAATCGCTGACGTGGAGTCTTACTATTGCTCTGCTTCCGTCTGATGTAGTTGTTTCTTCTTTTTTATTAAACATGATCTTTTCGCTCCGTTACAACAATCCTTCTTCGCCGAGTCGCTTGGCAACCCTGTCGGCGATCAGTACAAGCATCACACCCACCAGAGACTGGAACAATCCCACTGCGGTAGCCTGAGAGAACTTGCTGTTCTGAAGTCCTTTCTCATAGATGTAGATGGCCAGCTGATATTCAAACTCACGTACCTGGGTGTTGTCCAGAGCCTTAAGTCTTTCGAGGCTGCTTCCCATAACACGTCCCAGGTTCATGATGAGAAGTGTCACAACTGTTCCTTTGATGCCGGGAAGGGTGATGTGCCACATCCTCTTCCATCTTCCCGCGCCGTCGATCATGGCTGCTTCATAAAGCTCGCCGTTGATGCTTGTGATGGCTGCAAGATAGAGGATGGTGCCCCATCCCATGCCCTGCCATACGCCGATGAGAAGGTAGCTCACTGCCCAGTGCCATTTTTCCGTGAGGAAAGGAATACCCTTTTCAATGACGCCCATCCTCATTAGGAACATGTTGACAAGACCGGTGGAAGGACGGAACATGGTGTATGCCACTGATCCGATGATGGCCCAAGAAAGGAAGTGAGGCAGATAAAGGATTGTCTGTGAAACCTTCTTGAATCTCATAAGTCTCAATTCATTCAGCATGAGAGCCAGAATGATGGGAGCCGGAAAGCTCACAAGAAGGTCCAAAAGGTTAAAGCTGACGGAATTTCTCAAAGCACGTATGAAATCAGGATCTTTAAAGATCTTTTTAAAGATCTGAAGACCCACCCACTCGCTGCCTTCATATCCCAGAGCGGGCTTGTAGTCCATGAAAGCCATACGGAGACCGGGATAAGCCGCGTAGCTGAATATGACAACAAAGGCAACCGGGAGCATAAGCAAAAGATACAGCTGCCAGTCACGTTTTATGGCTTTTTTGGTCTCCTTACTTACTATATTTGAATGTGTCTTTGCATCCGACATTGTATTTCTCCTCACAAGATCCTCATAAGATCTCGTTCTTTTTTTTCTGCTACATTATCGCCCAAATTATAAACTTTTTCTAATCAGCCCCAAAATAAAACTATGCAATTTCAACCATTTATGCTAAAATCCTCCTTGGACAATCTATCCAAAATAAACTAAAATTGTCGTGTAAATCCATACGCTTTTGTATATTTTCACTAACTTGTTAACATCTGCACCCCTAAATGTGTACGCAATGTTAACAAATGTGATCGATTCGGCAAAAACGCACTACAACTATAGTCTGAAAGAGGCACATCATGTCAAAACCAAAAACATCTGTCGCAGAATATCGAAATTATTATCTTCCTTACGATTTTCCGGTGCTGCTGCTTTCCGGAGATTACTGGAGGATATCCAGTAAACCCAGCCCCAATCTTCATTTTCACAACTGTCTGGAGATCGGTATCTGTCATTCCGACAGCGGATACATGTCTTTTATCGGGCAAAAAGATCCCCTTTTCTTTAAGGAAGGAGACATCACCTGTATCCCCCGTAACATCCCCCACACCACCTGGTCAAGTGAAGGCACGGAGAGCCACTGGTCCTACATCTTCGTGGATCCCGAGGAATTCATGAAGAGTATGCTTCCCAACGTCTCAGCCAGAAGCTACGACCTTTCCATTTCCGCATACAAAGATTACAAATACATCCTCACAAGAGAGGAACATCCCGAAGTCTATTCGCTGGTGCTGGCCGTCATCAAAGAGCTGCAGGATCAGCGCGTTCACTACAGAGCCTGTGCCTCCGGACTCCTCATGTCTTTGATCGTCCTTCTCACAAGGATACAGAGCGCCGGCGGAGTTCTGGTCACCTCCTCGGACAACCCCCCGGAGAACGCCATGGTGCTCTCTCCTGTCCTTGATTATATAGAAGAAAACTATTCAAGGCAGATAGATGTGGATTATCTGGCGGGCATATGCCATCTGAGTCCCACCCATTTTCGAAGGCTTTTTCATTGCATAATAGGAACAAGTCCTTTGGATTACATCAACAATATAAGGATCAACAAAGCCTGCAATCTGTTAAGGAGTACCGAGGATTCCATTCTGGACATTTCCGAATCCGTGGGCTTTCATTCGGTCTCGAGTTTCAACCGGCATTTTTCCGAAAGACTGAAAACTACGCCTCGCACCTACAGATATGAAACATTGCAGCAGAAAGAAAAGATAGACAAGTACCAGATCAAGCAATACAAGGGCTGGATGTACCCCCCTGAGCACAATAACGAGTAACAAATATTACACTGTCTCTTCATACAATGAACACAATTCATATGCTATAATCCGATCATAACATATTGAAACCTAAGGGCCTTACACTCGGAAAGGATGTATATACTATGAAAAAGAAGATATTATTCACTGCCGCAACATGCATATGCCTGCTGGCCACAGCCTGCGGAGCAACGGCGGGAAGCACCGTGACAACTCCCACCCCCACTGCCGCCGTTTCCGCTGAAACAGGCAACTCTTCATCCGGCATTAACGCAACCGAAACTTCAAACACCGTTAACGCAGCCACCACCGCACAGGAAACGGAAACCGTCCACGCGAAAGATGCTGAGGAAGCCAGGACAGAGATCAGCAACGCTTTCAGCATCACCACCGAAGACGGCAGCTACACGCAGTCAGGGAACACATACACCATTACGGCTGCAGGCACATACACTCTCTCGGGACTTCTTGAAGAGGGATCCATAGCAGTGAACGCCGGCAGTGACGACAAGGTGAACCTGGATCTGAACGGCGTGAAGATCACCGCCTCCACCACTTCTCCCATCACCATCCTTAAAGCGGACAAGGTAAAGATCAAATCCATCGAAGGAACATACAACGAGATCGTAGACTCCAGAGAACCCAAGACCGACGACGATGAAGATTCCACCGTGAACGCAGCGATCTTTTCCAAGGCGGACCTGGATCTTACAGGCAAAGGTACCCTTGTGGTGTCTTCAACATATAACAACGGCATCCAGTCCAAGGATTCGATTTCCGTAAAGAATGTGACTTTAAAGATCACCGCAGCCAACAATGCTCTTCGCGGCAACGACTCCGTGGAGATCGAATCGGGAGAGATCACTCTCATCGCCAAGGGCGGCGACGGCATCAAGACCTCAAACAGCGATGTTTCCTCCAAGGGAAATCAAAGAGGCATCGTAACGATCTCCGGAGGCAATCTGGACATATACGCCTGCTGTGACGGCATAGACGCAGCCTATGATGCAGTCATCACCACAGAGGGCAGCATCAACATATATACAGGAAAATACTCGGAATACACAGAAGGAAAGATAGAAAACGGAACGGACTTCTACATCGTGGTGCCCTCTTCCGTCTACACCTCCACATCTGTGTTCTGCGCCTACTTCTACAATGACGATTACTCGGCAGGGGTATGGAAAGCAGCCACCTATGACGCAGCCATCTCCTCAGGCAGGACAAGATACTACGGCCTAAAGCTTTCTGCTCCCAATGGCTATGAAAATGTTCAGTTCTTCAAGTTTAAAAACGGAACGACTCCCAACACCGAAAACTACATCGGTGCCACAACAGGCAGCACGTTCAACACCGCGAAGAATGCTTTTCTGATCACAAGCCTCGATTACGACACACTTACATTGTCAGGCGACTACACTCAGGTCACCATGAACGCTTCGTCTTCAAACGACAAGTCCGTTTACTCCACCAAGGGCATCACCGCCTGTAACACCGTCAGCATTTCAAATGCCACCATCACCGTTAAATGTAACGATGACGGCATACACGCAAACAACGATGTAACTTTGGAAAACAACGAAAAAGGCATAGGCTCCGTAACAATCGAAAGCGGCACGGTCACTGTCACAGCTTCCGACGACGGCATCCATGCGGACTCAGTCCTCAGCATTAACGGCGGCAACGTCAACATCCTCGCTTCCTACGAGGGTCTTGAAGGAAATGTGGTCAACCTGAACGACGGCAACATGTTCATATACGCCTCGGACGACGGCATAAACGCATGTTCCGGCAGCGAGACCCCTGCCATCAACTTTAACGGCGGATACGCCGACATCACAACTTCTTCCGGAGACACAGACGGCGTGGATTCCAACGGAAACATCAATATGACCGGCGGTTTCGTCCTGGTAAAGGGCGGAAACTCCCAGGGAATGGTGGCAGGTTCCGTGGATGCCGACGGAAAGATCACCGTAACGGGCGGAACTGTCATCGCTCTGGGCGGCATCTGTGAAGTTCCCGAGAATTCCGTAAACGGCTATGCGGCTGCTTCCACAAAATTCGAAAAAGGCAGCTATCAGCTGAAAGATGCACAGGGCAACTGCCTGGCAAGTTTCGAGTTAACAACTGCCTATTCAAACGGCTGGATCTCCTCCGATCTATTAAAGACCGGCACATCATATACATTGTATAAAGACGGTTCCTCCGTCCTCTCCTGGACTCAGGAAAGCGGAACCATGAACGCTTCATCCGCAGGCGGCTTCGGCGGCTTTGGCGGCCCCGGCGGTTCAGGTTTCCCCGGCAGAAGATGATCCGTAAAAACTGTCCAGAAGCTCCCGAACAAAGGTTTCGGGGGCTTCTTTTGACCATTGGACCCTTCCTTCGTTTTTATGATCTTCGTAAAATCTTGCGGTCTTGTCTCTGTCCGAATCTCCCCACTTGTCAAAACCTTCTTTTTTAATGTGGCTTCCATAGGTACAGTTCACAAAAGTCACAAGTCCGTAGTCCCTCCAGGGACGGGCGAGCCAAATGCTCTCCTGCCCCACCCCTTCTTCGCTTGTCAGTCTGCAATCCTTAAACACAAAGCCCACCTTGTCTTCAAGACCGTGAGCGGGAGCGGCCACATAACCGCCTCCCCGTGCATCTTTTAGGGAACGGATCTCACAGTTTTCGAAAAGGGCATCACCGCAGCCAAAGATAAAATCCACGGTTCCTGCTATCAGGCAGTCCTTAAATATCTGTCTCATGGGTTTAAAGGCCAGCAGTTTTTCCTTGAGAAATCCGGCATATCTCTGTGTGAGATCAAAAGGCAAAGGCCCAAGAAAAAGGGTGTCCTGAGTGGACAGGAGTCTCACTCTCTCCGCCGAAAAGTCATCCTCATACACCGTGAGCGCCACTTCCTGCCCCCTTTCCTCAGGGTGAAGGGCGTCATTTTCTATGGTAAGATCTTTTAAAATGACTCCCGGGGCACACACCGCCACGGTGTAGGTTCTGAAAGTCAAGAGTTCCCTTCTGAACTCATCGGGCTTTTTCGCATAATCCCCGTAGACTATCCGGGTCTCTTCCGCTCCGCTGCCAATAACGGTGAGGTTCGGAGTGTTTATCTCTATCTTCTGTCTGTATACACCGGGCTTCAGTGTCACTCTCATTCCCGGCTCAAGGCCGTCAAATTCCTTTTGAAGATCGTCATCGGGGCCCAATTCCACGCACAACATAATTTCTGTAATTTCCTCCATAGATACATTTTTGATACCGATTTCCGAAAAACCGTAACTTAAAATCAAGCTCATTGCAATTATAACATAACAAGCATTGTTAATCTTGTGAAATATGTACAAAAAAAAATGTGATTCACAGGCCCTTATATTGACACATTTAACAATAAAATGGTATATTTTTTCCATAACGAGAATGTGGGGAAAGCCGTGAAAAATAAACTACTAACCTTTAAACAATATAGGACGACGGACTTGATTTTGTTAACTGCACTTTTCACAATATCCGAATCCGTTGTCACCCTTGCGGCCACAAGATGGTTTCCCGCCGAGCCCTACGTTTTTTCCCTTTCGGTGCTTTTTATTTCACTGATCCTCATGCGCTGGGGGCTGTTCGCAATAGTCCCTGCAACAGTGGGAGCTGTAGCCTTTTGCACAGTTTCCGGAGGAGAGCCGTGTCATTACATCATATATATCGCCGGAAATCTTTTGGCAGTGATCCCGTTTTTTTATTTCAGGCTCAGAGATAAGGAAAGGGTGCGAAAAGATCCGTTAAAGTCCGCATTTCTGGTGTTCCTGGTCTTTCTTTTCCAGCAGACCGGGCGCTGGCTGGCGGGATTTGCCTTCGGAGGCACTCCGGGGGATATCATACGTTTTCTTACCACCGATTCCCTTTCTCTGCTGTTTGCTCTGGTAGCGGTAACAGCCTTGAGACATGCGGACGGATTGTTCGAAGACCAAAAAAGCTATCTTTTCCGTCTCGAAAGAGAACGCAAAGAGCAAAGAAACATCTAAGCTTCAGAGGAGATTAAAAATGAAGAACATTGCATCAGATTATCTGATCTATGACGAGACCAAGGGCATATACAAAGAGGACCCGGAACAGGCTGTCCGCGACGATGTGGAAAAACATCAATGGGCGGGAGTCCTGCACATAATCCTTCGTGACTGGCGTTTGTACATAATGCTGGTGCCCATGATCCTCGTCTTTCTTTTTTGGCGTTATTTCCCCATGTACGAGCTTTTGGGCTGCTTCAAGGTTTCCGATGAAGTGAAACCTGTGGCACAGCAATTTTATAAAGGTTTTTCCGAATTCAAGGGGCTTCTTTTCGGATCCAGCGCAAAATCCTACGACTTCTGGAGAGCCATGAGAAACACCTTCCTTCTGAGTTTCTACGGACTGTGCTTCGGCTTCCCCATGCCCATCATCATCGCTCTGTTCTTTAACGAGATCAGGTCGAACGTGGCAAGAAGCGTTTATCAGGTAATGACCTATCTTCCCAAGTTCATGTCAACGGTTGTCATGACCACCCTTGTAACAATGCTTGTAAAGCAGGGTTCCCTTACTTCCAGCATGGGTGTTCTTTCCCAGCTCTTTGTAAAACTTGGTCTCATCACAAGCGAAGTGGGAAATGCAGGTCTCCTGAACGCTCCGGGATTCTTCCGTGCCATCTATCTTGTGAGCGGCATCTGGGAAGGTGCGGGCTATGATTCCATCGTATTCTTCGCAGCTATCATCGCCATCGCTCCCACCAGCTATGAAGCTGCTCAGATCGACGGGGCGGGGAAGATGGCCCAGATGAGATATGTAGTGTTGCCAAGCATCCTTTCAACCATAGTGATCATGCTGATCTCCAGGATCGGTTCCCTTCTTAATGTAGGCTACGAAAAAGTGCTCCTTTTGTACAACACAAACACTTATATGACCGCGGATGTGGTTTCTACTTTTGCCCAGCGTTACGGAATTCAGGGCAGCCTCAAGGGACTGGCCTCTGCGGCGGAAATGATGAACAACGTGGTGGGAATGCTGCTTGTCATCAGTGCCAACACCATAGCAAGAAAAGCATCGGATGTTTCACTATATTAACCATTTTCCCGGAGACTTCAAATGAAAAGAAAACTGGAAATTTCAGAACTGATATTCAAGATAATAAGCTATCTTCTGCTCACCATCTTCGCAATAGCATGTCTTTACCCCTTCGTATATGCTATCTCCGCTGCGCTCAGCGGAAGAGCGGATGTGGAATACAGCAGAGTGGTGCTTTTCCCCAAGAACATACAGTTTGAAGCTTTTAAGACCATGTTCACGGACAACCTTTTCTGGAACTCTTACGCCAACACCCTTTACCTCACCTTTTTCGGAACCCTTTGGGCTCTGGGAGTTGCCCTTCTGGGTGCATATGCTCTCTCCAAAAAGAGACTCTTGTTCCGTAAGGGCTTCAACTTCTTTCTGGTGTTCACCATGTGGTTCTCGGCCGGCATCGTGCCTCAATACATTAACTACCTGAACACCCAGAAAGTGTTCAATGCTGTGGGTATCAAAGACGACAAGTGGCTGGTCATCATCGCTATGGGTATGGCAGCCATGAACATCATCCTTTTAAGAAACGCTTTCGAAGGAGTTCCTTCGGAGATCGAAGAAGCAGCCATAGTGGACGGTGCCACGGAATTCCAGATTCTGGGCAAGGTTTACATCCCCATGTGCAAATCTACCATAGCCACCGTTGCCCTCTTCTTCGGCATTTCAAGATGGAACGGTTACTTCTGGGCAAGACAGATGATATCCAACGCTTCCGAAAGACCTTTGCAGGTTTTCATAAGACTTAAACTTGAGGAATTCACGGATCCCGAGCATATGGCAGGCTGGAACGAAGTATACGCTTCAGACTCCATTATTTACGCTCTCATCGTATGCTCCGTTATCCCCATCCTTGTGATCTACCCTTTCATCCAGAAATATTTCGCCAAGGGCGTAAATATGGGCGGTGTAAAGGAATAAAAGGATTATTCCCGGCATGGTGCCGGTGATAATAAAAATAATAAGAGGAGATATTTGAAATGAAGAAATCCAAACTTTTGGTGTCCCTTCTTCTTTCCGTAGCTATGTTGGCTACCACCGCGTGCGGCGGCAACAAGCTTCCCGAAGGACCTGCAGGCACACCCACACCTTCAAATCAGAGTAGTACGGACACAACTCCCGCAACGAAGTCCACACCTACTCCCACCGCAACACCCGAACCGCAGAAAACTGCTGCTGACCTTTTCACAAAGGGTACCTCTCTTCGTCTTGCATGCGGATACAACAGTGCAAAGACCGGTCTTACCTTCTCTGCAGACGTTGCAAAGGACGGCATCACCCTTCCCGACGGAAAGACCTATCACACAGGCGATCTGAAACCCACCTGGGTTGAAGTCCAGAACATCCTCGGCATCAAGATCGAGGATAAGTACCAGGGTAACTCCGCTACCAACGAATTCAAATATTGGAATACTCATCTTTATGACGTAGACATGCTTACAGGTAACGCGGGAACTCTTACCGAATACGGTAACAACGGAGCTCTTGTAAACCTTGCGGATTACTTCGATGTAATGCCCAGTTTCAAGGCTTACCTCGATGCCAACCCCATCGTCCGTCTCTCCATCACAGGATCCACCACAGGAGCCAACAAGGGTGCCGTTTACTTCGCGCCTTACTTCGACGGTGTTAACGACATCGAGCGTATGCCTCTTATGAGAGCAGACTGGGTAGAGAAGCTTCTTGACGGAAGCGGCAAGTTCACGGCTAAAACTTCCAAGAACGTAAATAAGGCTGTATATACTCCTTATATGCCCACTTCCGGAAAAGTGACAGTCGATGTAGTAAAGGCTGACGGTTCAGGCGCTGAAAAGGTTACCAAGAACTACGATGAAGCAAGAAACATTGTGGAGAAAATGAATCAGGCTCTTTCTGCAGGTACACTTACAGGTGTTGACGCAGTCAACATGCTCCGTGACTACATCGACAAGGCTTACAACGGCTACTACGGAACAAAGCGTTCAGACCTCTTCCTGGGCCAGAATGCCGCATGGGATGCAGACGAACTGGTTGCTCTCCTTCGTTGCGTGGTTGCTAACCCTCAGACTCTTAACGGAACAGATTCCATCCAGGGCATCTTCTCCAGAGAAGACGCCAACAACCAGCGTCGTGTTGATATGTACAAACTTGCAGGCATTCTCTTCGGCGTTCGCGGACTTGAATCAAGAGCAGATTATCTCTTTGTAGGCACAGACGGCCAGCTTCATGACGCACGTCTTGAGGAAGACACCTATGTAGCCCTCGAAAGAATGCACGCTCTTGCCGAAGAAGGTCTCATCAGTGAGTCCTTCATCAACAGCAGTGATGAAAAGAGCACAACCATGCTTGAGAACGACCTTGGTTTCATGAGTTATGATTACAACCAGACTCAGACAGCTTACAACAAGACCAAACTCAACCAGAACGGTCAAACAGGTGAAAAGTACATCGCTGCCATGGTTCCCGTTGCAAGATGGTACGACGGCACAGATGCCAACGGTGTTTACATGAGATTTACAGAGTCCTGGCGTTCAGTAAAGACAGATGCCTGGGCAATCTCTATCGAAGGTGTAGCCGGCAACGAGGATAAGCTCTATGCTGCCCTTGCACTCATCGACTACGCATACAGTGAAAAAGGCCAGATCCTCATGTCCTACGGTCCCGATGCATTCATCAAGACCAAGGCTGACGGTTCCTACGAGACCTTCATGTTCAACGGCAAGGAAATGCCTGTCATCACCGATGCTACATATGAAGCACTTTGGAACCTGGCAGGAGGCAGCTACACCGACTTTGCACGTCAGTATCTCGGATCAACTCTTTCCTTCGTAAAGAGCCAGGCATTTGAGTATCAGTGCACACATGAAGTGGGTAGAGAAGGCGCTTCCAAGATCTCCACAGCCATTGCTTTAGGCACCATCAAGCATCCTGAACTTGCTGTCACTTCCAACCCTTGGTACACATCAGTTCCTACAGTTCTTCCCAACACAACGGTTGAGACTACCAAGCTGAACGAACTCACAGAGATCACCAACAGCGGTAGCGGATACTTCGGAACCGGAAAGAAGCAGCAGAACCTTCTTGTAGATATCATCGCAAAGGGCTACACCGGCGACATTACAAACAGAGCAGCAGCCGTTAAGACCCTTAACGAGACCTGGAACGGAAAGATCTTCATCACTCTCAAGCAGAGTGCTTGGAAGAGACTGGTAGATTTCTACAACTCAGACATCGCTAACAAGTAACATTAACAATAAGCTATCAACCACCCTGTTCCGTGGCGGATCTTCCGCCACGGAACAAAATTAAAAAAATACATTTCGTGGAGTTACCAATGTACAAAGCTCAAATGAAATTTCAAAAGATAATATGCCTTGGAAGCCTGATCGCTTCTTTTATCGTATTCCTCTATTCTCTGGGGATCATGACAGATATGTATGACTGCTTCTACTCCACGATGATGAATCCCGATGACCTTTCGGACACATGGGTTCCCGGATCCATCATTTACTACGATATGCAACCCTTTAATTACAAACTTACCACCATCGGTATCCTTTTGATACTCGCCTCTCTCACTCTGTTTGTCACAAGCACTCAGAAGAGAAGACGCTACTACATCGGAAATATCATCACAGTTACTTTGAATATCCTTGCGGGGATCGCTTCGACAGTTTATTGTCTGCCCAGGATCAACGCATTTAAGATACAGTTCCTCACAACAGTGGATTTTGAAGCTCTAAAATTTTTCGCCGAACTCTTTGACGGCACCTACACGGAATCAACCTTCTGGTTCGACTTAGGCTACAGTGTTTTCGGCCTTCTTCTTTTGACCGATGCACTTCTTCTGGGTAATCTCATCTGTAAGCTCGTAATGATGAAAAAAGAAAGACAACTCATAGATCAGGGAAAGGAGGAGCGATAATGGACACAGCCACCATCAAAAAGGACAGACTGAGGTACTCCAAGAACACCCTTTCTTCCAACTTTGCCCTTCTTGCCATCCTGTTTAACATTTTCTATTTTGTAAGCGTTTACAAAACCGACGCAGGAAACTACTTTTACTCCTTCACCATCGGAGTATCCGTAATATACAATCTTCTCTTTATGCTCTTCACTTTCTTAAGTTCCGAAGGCATTAAGAAATACAGTCTCCACTACTCCGTTCTGCTCATAGTTATCGGAGTGCTGCAGATCGCAAGAGTCTTCTATCTCCCCGCCAAGGCACATGCAGCCGTGATCACCACAGCCGCAGGGAACCTGCCTGTCATAGGAGATGCGCTGTATACAAGGCTTATCATCTTCCTTCTGATCTCTGCCGCTTTTGCAATTTCCGGCGGTGTCATCGGAGTGATCAAAAACAGGATACTTAACGAATACACCAAGAATCTTTCCATAAAGTAAAACGGGAGTTTATCAATGGCAGAACTTAAGTTGCAGAATTTAAACAAGATATATGACAATAACGTTCAGGCAGTCTTTGATTTCAATCTGGATGTAAAGGACGGAGAACTCATTGTCCTCGTGGGTCCTTCGGGATGTGGCAAATCCACCACTCTCAGAATGGTTGCGGGTCTTGAGGACATTTCCTCCGGCCATCTCATCCTGGACGGCAAGGACATCACTACAATGCCTCCAAAGGACAGAGATATGGCCATGGTGTTTCAGAACTACGCCCTCTACGGCCATATGACAGTATATGAGAACATGGCTTTCTCTCTTAACTTAAGAAAAGAGAACAAGAACGTGATACACGAAAAAGTGCTGGCAGCAGCAGAGATCCTGGGTCTTACGGATCAGCTCAACAAAAAGCCCTCTCAGCTTTCCGGCGGTCAGCGTCAGCGTGTTGCCATGGGACGTGCCATAGTGCGTACTCCCAAAGTTTTCCTTTTTGACGAACCCCTTTCAAACCTTGACGCAAAACTCCGCGGTTCCACAAGACGTGAGATCCTGCTTTTACACAAGCGTCTTAAAGCCACCATGCTCTATGTTACCCACGATCAGACGGAAGCCCTCACCCTTGCGGACAGGATCGTCTGCATGTCTATGGGGCATGTACAGCAGATCGGCACTCCCCTTGAACTTTACGACGATCCCGCAAACCTCTTCGTTGCAAGCTTCATCGGACTTCCTCCCATGAACTTCTTCGATGTGAAGGTGTCCGGCGGAGAACTCATATGCGATTCCTTTAAAGTGAGTCTTTCCAACGAGCAGAAAGCGCTGCTCTCTTCCTACGAAGGTAAAGAGATCACCCTCGGTGTTCGCCCCGAAGACACTGTTGAAGGCGGAAACATCGATATGACCGTATTTTCCAATGAAAATCTGGGACAGACCACCCTTGTCCACGGTCACCTGTCAAAACACAGGATCACCTGTAAGTTCCGTTCCTGGTGCAATTACAAAGCCGGTGACGCTTTGAAGATCGGTTTCACAAAAATGCATTTCTTCGACAAAGAAACAACAAATGCCATCAAATAAGGAGATCTGTAATGAACACCCCAAAACAGAACAAAGGAATAAAAGAATTTTTCAGAAAGTTCCTTGTATCACTCAAAAGAAAACCTCAGATCATACCCGGAACCTTTCTTGTCATCGCTTTCCTGTTCTATTCATTGAACCTGACCTGCATGTCCGATTCCCTGTCAATGATCCAGGGCAAGATGATGGGATTTTGCGAATTTGTAACCATGCTCTTCTCCATTCTGGTGTTTGTGTGCTTCCTTAACTCCTATCCCAGAAGACAGAAACCCCACATCGGCTTCATTATTCTGACTTATGCCATGCTGGCAGCCATCATCGTTGCAGACATAGTCTTCAGAGACAGGATATGGACTGCGGTTACAAGGATCGAGAATCCAATTCCCGTTCAGCCCTACATGTCAAAAGCTTATTCGGTGCTCCTTACTCACATCATCCTTCTCATCGTCACTGCAGCACTGAACATCGCAATGCCCCTGTACGGAAAACTTCTGAAGAAGATCAACACTTCCGTAGAAGTTGAGGGCAACGAAGATATGAAAGCCATCGACCTTTCCGAAGATTGATCAAAGGGAAAAATGTCTAAGAAACGCAATAATCCATCAAATGAAAATAAAAGAACGGAAGCCGATTACTATAAGCTTAACACCGATGCTGTCGACCGTTTGGTAAATGCAAATGCAAGCACCGCACCAAAGGTTTCCGACGAAGAGATCAGGAAGTATACGGGAAAACGCAAGATCCACATCCCCTCATCCCTTAAGATCCTGTTCATCAAGTTCTGGTTCAACGGCGCTGCCTGCTTCTTTTTCTTCTGGGGGCTTGGCACCTACCTGAACAGTATCGATCTTCTCTTCGTATTTGCCGTTGCCTTAGGTATCCTTACGGATGTCCTTGAAAACAATCTCATACGTTTTTTGGAAAAGACCCCCGGGGAATTCAACCGCTACATGATGTTCCCCAGAAAAGGACTTCCTTCCTTTTTCTTAAACATTGTTTACGCCTTCGTTGTGCTCGCCATGGTGCAATATGTTTATAATCTCATAAACGTGACCGCCATGAAGATCACAGGAGATACGGATGCTTTGTTTCTGGGAGTGGAGCCCATCCTTTTTGGGCTTTTCTATCTGGCGGCAGACATGTTGCTGATCCTGATCAAGAATACCTTTATAAAGATATTTAAGGATGCGGTGGCAAAACAAGATCACGGAGTAAAAAAATGATAAAAAGCCTTTTTATAAGTTCAACATCGGGATGTTTCGAGCTGCAGAACGACCTCCCCTTCTACACTGACAGGGAATACAGCCTGTCCTTAAACGGAGAGATCATAAAGACCGGATGTAAGGAAAATGTTTTTTCCCTTTTCGATCTGAAGCCTGACACGGAATATGCCTTAAGAGTCGATACAGACAAAGAAGTCTTCCGTTTTAAAACTGCTGCGGAATTCTGTTGCCTAAATGTAAAAGACTTTGGAGCAAAAGGTGACGGAAGCACAGATGACACTGTTGCCATCAGAACCGCCATCGCCTGCCTTCCCGGTAACGGAAGACTTTACTTCCCCAAAGGAACGTACCTTACCGCTCCCCTCTTCTTAAAGAGCCGCATGACTCTCGAATTTGCAGAAGGAGCAACACTTCTTGGAAGCGTTAACAAAGAAGATTATCCTGTTATCCCCGGCGTGTGCCATGATGATGTAAAGGACTGTGACCTTCCTTTCGGAACCTTTGAGGGCATAGAAAGGTCCATGTACCAGTCTCTCATCACTGCAGAATATGCCTCCGACATCTACATCATCGGCCGGGGTACCATTGACGGAAACGCCCAAAACAGCAAGTGGTGGACGGAATTCAAGGATGACCCCGTTGCACGTCCCAGACTTGTGTTCCTTAACAGATGCTTCAACGTGACCCTTCACGGACTTGTTATACAGAATTCACCTTCGTGGCAGCTTCATCCTTACTTCAGTAAGTATGTGAACTTCTACGATCTTTCCATAAATGCACCCAAGAACAGTCCCAACACCGACGCCTGCGATCCGGAAGCCTGTGACAATGTGAACATCATAGGCTGCCGCTTCAGTGTGGGTGACGACTGCATAGCCATAAAATCCGGCAAGATAGAAGTGGGAAAGAAATATAAGCAGCCCGCCGACCACCACACCATCCGTAACTGCCTCATGCAGTTCGGTCACGGTGCCATCACTCTGGGAAGCGAAATGGGAGGAGGCGTTAAAAACCTTACGGTGAACCGCTGCATCTTTAATGCCACGGACAGGGGCTTAAGGATCAAAACAAGACGCGGACGCGGAAAAGACGCTGTGATAGACGGTATCCTCTTTGAAAACATAAAGATGACCAATGTTCTGACCCCCATAGTCATGAACATGTGGTACAACTGCTGCGATCCCGACCGCTTCAGCGAATATGTATGGTCCAGGGAAAAACTCCCCGTGGATGATCGTACACCTTACCTCGGAAAATTCACATTCCGCAACATGACCTGCGACGACTGTCATGTGTGCGCATGTTACTGCGACGGACTTCCCGAAATGCCCATTGAGGAGATCAATGTGGAAAACATATCCTTCACCTACTCTCCCGACGCAAAACCCGGAAAGCCCGCCATGAGAAACTATGCAGAGGAGTTCTGCCGGGGAGGCATGTACTTCGATAACGTAAAAGTCCTGAACATTACGGACGTCACAGTTACAGGCCCCGACACCGAGCCCCTCATCACCAAGAACGTGGGCAATGTTCAAAGCAGGAATCTTATATGTACGAAAGCATAAACAACTATCTTAATACATTGTTGCGTGACTCCGCTCCGGACGCTCCGGTGTGGAACATAGAAAGCATCCGTCAGGGGAAAAAGCCCCATTGGAACTATATCGACGGATGTATGATCACCGCACTTATACAGTTGTCGCTCATTACCAAAGACGTGCGATACTCCAAATTTGCGGAGGATTTCATCAGCTACTACATTGACGACAACGGAAACATCCTGGGCTATGACCAGGAGAAGTTCAACCTGGATGACATCAATGAAGGAAGAGTCCTCTTCTATCTCTATGAGAAGACAGGAAACGAGAAGTACAAAAAGGCAATGGACACTCTCCATCGCCAGCTTTTGGGCCAACCCCGTACAGAAACGGGAAACTTTTGGCACAAGAAGATCTATCCCCACCAAATCTGGCTGGACGGCATATATATGGCTCAGGTCTTTTCCGCTCTTTACGAAGAAAAATGCCTTAAAGGCGACTGCTCCGACATTGTGAAGCAGATAGAGAACGTGGAGAAACTCATGCGTGATCCATCTACGGGTCTTTACTTCCACGGCTGCGACGTGAGCAAAAAAGCCTTCTGGGCAGATCCTGCCACAGGCTGTTCCAAGAGTTTCTGGCTCCGCTCCATGGGCTGGTTCATGATCGCACTGGCGGATCTTTCCGAGATCCTTGATGAAGCCTCGGCAAAAACCACCGGCAGGATCCTTAAAGATCTCATTGAAAGCATAGCAAAATATGCCGATCCCGAAACATCCATGTACTATCAGGTACCGGATAAGGTTGAAAGACAGGGAAATTACCTTGAGACCAGCGGAAGCGCCATGGTGGCCTATGCCATGCTTAAAGCAGCAAGGCTGGGGATCGCAGAAGAAAAATATGCTGTTCTTGGTCAAAAAACCTTTGACGGCATATGCAAAAAGTATCTGAAAGAGACGGAAAACGGTCTTACACTTTCGGGGATCTGTCTGGTGGCAGGTCTCGGTCCCGAAGACAATAAACGCAGGGACGGCACTTTTGAGTATTACATCTCCGAGCCCGTGGTGGAAAACGATGCAAAGGGCGTCGCTCCTTTCATCCTGTGCTATACAGAGATATTGAGGCGGTTTAAATGAGTGATACACTGATATTTGCGGCTAACGCCGTGCTTCCCATAGTGCTTCTTCTGGGACTGGGTTGGTTTCTTAAGAACAAAGGTTTTATCGGAGACACGTTTCTTTCCCAGGGAAACAAGCTGGTTTTTAGGGTTTTCCTTCCCGCAATGCTGTTTTTAAGCACCTATCGGATCGAATCCCTTGATAATATCGATTTCGGCTTTGTGATCTATTGCGAAGTGGCCCTGGCAGTGATCTTTTTGCTGGGCATACTGCTGACACTGCCCTACAAAGATCGTCCCGGTACAAGAGGCGTTCTGATCCAGGCAATGTTCCGGTCGAATTACGCATTGATCGGTCTCGCCCTGGCCTCTTCCCTCTTCGGTGACGAGGGACTGGCTGCCGCAAGCCTTCTGGCCGGAGTCTTTGTGCCTTCCATGAACGTGCTGGCGGTGATCACCCTCACTGTCTTCACGGACAAGGGTGAAAAGGGAACCGGGGAACTCAAGAGGATCCTCATCTCCACAGCCAAGAATCCTTTGATCATCGGTGCTCTCTCCGGTCTTCTGGCTGTGATCGTCAGAACCTTCCTTGTAAGAGCCGGCATCACCTGGAGGCTGTCAGATATCACCCCTCTTTACAAGGCCCTGGAATCCCTGGAAAAATGTGCCACACCCATGGCTCTTATAGTTCTCGGCGGAAAGTTTGAATTCTCTGCCGTTAAGAGCAACCTTAAACCCATCCTCTTCGGAACCGTACTCCGAACCGTTGTGGTGCCGGTGTTGGGCCTTTCCTTTGCCTACTTCGCTCTGCATATGAGAAACGGTGCTCACTTCGCCGCATATGTAGCAGCCTTCGGAACTCCCGTAGCAGTCTCCAGTGCCATTATGGCCGGTGAGATGGGAGGCGACGATCAACTTGCGGGACAGCTTGTGGTCTTCACCAGCGTTGCTTCAATATTCACAATGTTTGCTACAATAGCTCTCTTACGACACGTGGGGATCTTTTGAATAAAACACAATCCTAAGGAGAAAAATGATGACAGAACAGGAAAATGCCTATCTCTCATTAAGGAATATCAATAAAATCTATCCTAACGGCTTTCATGCGGTGCACAATTTCAACCTTGACATCAAAAAAGGAGAATTCATTGTGTTCGTAGGGCCTTCGGGCTGCGGAAAATCCACGACCCTTCGAATGATCGCAGGTCTTGAAAACATCAGCAAAGGCGAATTTCTCATTAACGGAAAACTTGCCAACGAAAAAGGTCCCCGTGAAAGAGAGATCGCCATGGTCTTCCAGAGTTATGCCCTCTATCCCCATATGTCGGTGTACGACAACCTGGCCTTCGGTCTCACACTTGAAGGCGTGGACGAGGACGTTATCGAGGAAAGAGTAATGAAGACAGCCAAGATCCTCGGTCTCACGGACTATCTGGACAGAAAGCCCCGTGCTCTCTCCGGCGGTCAGCGTCAGAGAGTTGCCGTTGGTCGTGCCATCATCAGAAAAGTGGGCATATTCTTAATGGACGAACCTCTTTCAAACCTGGATGCAAAGCAGCGTGTGACCATGCGTTCCGAGATCACCCAGATCCATCGCGAAACAGGAGCCACCACCATCTACGTTACCCACGACCAGACGGAAGCCATGACCATGGCAGACAGGATCGTAGTCATGAAGGACGGTTACATCCAGCAGGTGGGAACTCCTTACGAACTGTATTTTAACCCCGTAAACACCTTCGTCGCAGGCTTCATCGGAGAACCTCCCATGAACCTGATCCCCGCCGTACTTAAGGACGGATGCATTACTGTGGGCGAAAACAAACTGAACCTTTCCTCCGTCATGAATGACAAACTTCTTAAAGAATACGAGAACAAAGAAGTGATCTTCGGATTCAGACCGGAAGCCGTTGCACTCTCCACTTCCGCATCCTCCGAGGAACTTGTCCTCGCTTGTAAGACAGAACTCACGGAGCTTCTGGGTGACAGTGCAAACATTTATATCACCATGGGTGAACGTCAGGCCATATTAAAAGTGGATCCCCATCTTCTTGACGAGGCAGAGGATGGATTCAGTTTTACGATTTCAAAAAAGAGTGTATATATCTTTGACAAAGAAACGGGCTTGCGTTTAGAAAAATAAAAAAGGGGACCTCCCCTGCTTCGCAGCGGTCCTCCCCGGTGTCATAGAAAAATGACCGGGTGGATATCCACCCGGTCATTTTAATTGTCCTGTTTTTCGACTTTGATTATCCTCTGCGGGAGAATCTTGCTACTGTGAAGAAAACAGCTGTTCCGGCTGCTGCAACAAGGGCAAGTACTCCAAGGATGTTGCTATCGCCTGTCTTAGGTGTGGTGTCAGGTGTACCGGTAGGTGCTACCGTAACTACAGGAGTATTGGTAGGTGCCTTGGTCGCAACGGGCGTATTGGTCGGCTTAGGCGTAGGTGTAGCCGTAGGCTTGGGTGTGCTCGTCGGAACCGGTGTAGCTGTAGGAGCAGGAGTGGGTGTGCTGGTCTTGGCTACTGCTGCTACGGTAGGTGTAGGTGTGGGTGTGGTATCATTGTTTTCTTTGTTACCACATGCAGCTACTGCCATAACGTTCATAACCAAAAGAGCGGACAGAACAAGCTCCATAATCCTTCTCTTCATCTTGTTTCTCATACCATTTTGCCTCCTTTCGATGGCTTACACGGCAATTGTAACATTTTATCCCCATATTGGCAATAGTGCAACTCCCGCATAAAAATGAATATTTTATAACCAAAACCATTATAATTTAAGGATGTGTCAAAAAAAAGACAAAACTGTCACTTTTCTATGGCAAATCAATGCAGCGGTTCTCCCCTTTGTCATATACAAAGGGGTCCTCCCCTTTGTCATATCTTGCTGTTCCTGTGGGCAAGACGCCAATCTATGCACCTTTTGAGATAGTCCACGTATTCCGGATTCTTGCACATTCCTTTTCCGTCGGTGTCTGAGATCTTTGCCACATCCATGCCGTTGCAGGCTGTGGTCTTCATCACAATGTTAAGGGGCTCCGCATAGGTGTCATTGGCGATGTAGGTCCCGATACCGAAAGCCGTCTTTACCTTTCCTTCGAAATAGGAATGTATCCTGTCAGCCCTTTCAAAATCAAGACTGTCGCTGAAGAGCAGTGTCTTGGTCTTGGGATCTATGCCCAGATTCTTGTAATGCTCTATCATGATGTCTCCCCACTTGAAAGGGTCTCCGCTGTCATGACGTACGCCGCTGAAAAGCGTGGCGAAGGTCAGCTGGAAATCCTCAAGGAAACACTCGGTGGTGATGGCATCCGTAAGGGCTGTTCCGTTCAATATGCCATATTCTTTGACCCAGGCATCCAGAGCATACCAGTTGGAATAGGCAGGGTTGTGCTTGTGAGTGCCCTGTCCTATGCACATGATCCATTCATGGGCCATGGTGCCCACGGGGGTGACTCCGAACTTCTTGGCCAGATAAACGTTGGAAGTACCTACACAAAGGGAATCCGCATATCTGTGACCGCACAGTTCTTTCACTGCCATCTCCTGGGCCTCGGCGGAAAGCCTTCTTCTGAGACCGAATTCACTGAAGGAACCCAGCCTGTACTTTCCTTCCATAAGCCAACCCACCTTCTCGTCCAGTTTTCTCCTGAAACTCTCCAGAAGCTTCGGATAGTCATAGGCCATGCGGAAATAGACTTCGTTCACGATGGCAAGGGTGGGGATCTCATACATGGAAGTGTTGAGCCATGTTCCCTTTGTCTCTATGGTCAGGCCGCACTCCGAATCCGTTCCGATCTCGAAGTCCGCAAATCTGGGCTGCCAGAGCCTTAAGAAATCCACATAGGAGCCCTTGATCCACTTGATACTGTTGAGATAGTCCAGTTCATCTTCATTAAACCTGAGTTCGCAATAGAGTTTGATCTGATTTGTGATCTCCTCCACCATCTCGGGAGTAAATCTGACGCCCTCATTTCTGCATTTAAAGCTCCAGGTGGTCTTGTAATCACTGAACTGGTGATAGATGGCCTGCCCCATTGAAAATTTGTACATGTCTGTCTCAAGGAGACTGTTTATGATCCGTTCCATATCTTTACCCGTTCTTTTCAGTTTTCGTTATCGTTTCCGGAGACTGCGGCATCCGTATCTTCTTCCGTCTTAGCCGCGTTCTGTTCCGCGTCTTCCTCAATGGCTGCCTGTTCCTTGGACTCAGCCACAACTTCGCTCAGGTTGATGACCGCCTCGTCCTTCTTTTTCTTCTTTGCCATCTTCTTGGCAAGTTTAGCCTCTCTCTTGGAAAGCTTTTCCTGCATCAGCCTTTCTTTTTCCACGGCCCTCTCTTCTTTCCTGATGCGTCTGAATTCCGCAAGGAAAGTGAGAACCGAAGCCAGATCGCAAAGTCCGTCTATGGCAAGGAAGATACCCGTAAGTTTGATCATCTTTCCCGGCTCTCCCGCCCTGTTCAGGATCAGAATGATGCCCAGTGCCAGAGAGATCATGGAGATCACAAGGTTGATCCACCATCTGGGACTTCCGGAGTATCTGAGTTCATAGGCATATTGTGTTTTGAAATAGGAGTTCATGATGATGCCTATGCCCATGAAAACCCAGAGAATGTCAAATACAAAGGATGCACCGAAGATAAAAAGTGCTCCCACCGCCACAGCCAGCGCCGCGGCAATGACTCTTAAAGAGAAGGGTTTTGCGCCCTTGTTTACAAGGACCACCGTAAGGACAAAGCCTCCGGAGATCACAAGGATCGCGCCTATGACGTAGCATATGACCTTATTCACGGTGTCGGGGTAGAGTACCATCACCACGCCTATGGCTATGCTGAGTATTCCCAGGAAAAACAATTCCTTCTTGATGCTCTTGAACCATCTTGCTATGTTTTTCATAAAAAAACCTCCCTAAGCTGTATACTTAAGATCATCAATGACAAGTATACGCCCTTAAGGAGGTTTTGTAAAGAAAAGCTCAGATCAGAACTTCCTCCAGTGTCCTCTTCGGTACATAATGAACATCCTTTTCGTCTCGGTAATATTTTGTGCTGCCATCTTCTCCCACATCCACAAGTTTCACCGTTTCGACGGGTTTTCCAATGGCCAGGGCAAGGACGGGACGAAGGTTTTCACGGGGTGAGAACAGCTGAAAAGCCTCTTCTCTGTCGAAGTTTCCGATCATGCATCCTCCAAGGCCTTTTTCCACCGCTCCCAGCATTATGGTCTGGGCTGCAATGCCAAGATCCGTGTCCGCATTCTTGGGCTCTTTGCATATGTCTGTATCAACATAAACAAGGATGTATGCAGTGGGAAACTGTCCCGGATGAGGCAGTGTCATCTGAGTCAGCATCTTTCCCCATCTGGTGATGCCGTTCATCTTCCCAACGCTCTCGACATCAGCCATCAGACGGTACTTAAGGGGCTGAACATTGGCTCCCGATGCGGTGAGCCGCGCCATGTCCACCAGTTCCTTAAGGGTTTTCTCCGAAACCTTGTAATTTTCGTCAAAGCCTCTGTAACTTCTGTTTTTAACAACCAGTTCTTTAAGCATAGTTCCTCCAAAGTAAAGTCGCGTTTTTTTGATATTAGCATAAAACTAAAAAAAATGGAACTGCATTCGCAGTTCCTGTCACAGGGCTACAAGGATTCGAACCTTGAAAATGACGGAGTCAGAGTCCGTTGCCTTACCGTTTGGCGATAGCCCTATCTTTATTCCCGTACCTTGTTTTCCAAGGCACGGGTTGCATTATACTACGAAAAAAAACAAATTGCAAGTAGTTTTTTTCAAAATTATGGACACAACAGAAAAAATTTCTTGAACAGGCTCAAACACTGAATTTGAGCCTTGCAGATCATCGTGCGGAATAATCGATAAAGGCTATGTTCAGATCCGTGTTGCCCTTTATCCCGGGAACAGATGCCTTGTCCGTGTACTGCCACATGGTGAACCTGTAGGGCCAGTAGAGTTCCTCGCCGTAATAGGCATACCAGAGATCGTACTCCGTCAGTCTTTCCAGATCCACCGCCGTAAGGCTCCAGGAAGTGTTCATATAGACAGCGGGAATGTAGCCCGCATCTTTTATCCTGTTAAGAAAAGCGACGGCTATATCGGTCCTCAGATCCTTTTCTATGACGTCTGCCCTTGAACTTCCGTCATATCTTTCGGTGTCAAAGACCACAGGGAAGGTGATGTCCCGCCCCGCCAGATTCTCTATGCAAAACTGTGCTTCTTTCAGGGCTTCTTCCACCGTGACAGCCTGGCTGTAGTAATACACCCCCACCTTGAGTCCCGCTGCCTGCGCCCCTTCAATGTATTCCTCATACCTGGGGTCAAGGGTGATCTCTCCGGAATTCAATTTGCTGTTTCCTATACGGATCATGACAAATTCTATGCCTGCGTTCCTCACCTGCTCCCAGTCTATGTCTTCATTCCATTTGGACACGTCTATGCCCGTGAGAGAGGTTTTTACGCCGTTCTCCCTGTAGATCCTGTATCCGTTTTCATCGGTGGTGATGAGGGACTTGTCGAAGGTGTGTAAAGGGATCTTTTCATCCGGTTCCGAGAACACCGCTTCCCAGTCACTGTTTGCCACCGCCTCTGCGTACTCTGCAGCGACACGCCTAACGTGCACCGAGTCCCAGATGATAAAACAGGCATATACAAAGGCAAGCACAACCAAAACTCCCGCACCCACCATCATAATGAACTTTTTTCTCTCCCCCGCAAGAATCTCGCTTACCATAAACTCTCCCCTTTTTCCATGTTTTATGATAAAATGGATTTTAACATACACAATGGAGTTTGGGAACAAAAATATGACAGAACACAAGACCATAATCAGATCGGGATCGGGAGAAGTGGAGGAAAAGCGCTCCCGCTTCATCGCCGTGGCCGTTCACTGCGAATCGGAGGAGGAAGCATTGGCTTTCATCGAGTCCGTGCGTAAAAAACACTATGATGCGCGTCACAACTGCTTTGCCTATATCATCGGAGAAAAGGGCGAACTGGAAAGAGCCGGGGACGACGGGGAGCCTCAGAAGACCGCAGGACAGCCCATACTTTCCGTTCTTCGTGGAGCAGAGCTCAAAAACGTCTGCTGCGTGGTCACCCGCTACTTCGGCGGCACTCTTCTGGGTACCGGCGGTCTTGTGCGCGCCTACACCGACTCCGCCCGTCTTGCGGTTCAGAATGCCGAGATCGTCACCAACCGCGTGGGAAGGATCCTCACTGTCAGAACGGATTACACCGGCATGGGAAAGATCCAGTACATCCTTGCCGGGGAAGAACTTACTCCCGCAGATATACAATATGCCGACAATGTAGTGATCACCGTATGCGTTCCCGAAGAACTGCTGGACAAGGTGCAAAAAAAGATCACCGAAGCCACCTCCGCCACAGCGGTGATGGAATACGGCGATCCCATTCTTTATCACTGACCCGATGCTTTCTTTGTTTTTTGTGCGTTCCAGACGGCCATGATCTTATCCAGCATCTCTTCATTACAGTATTTATCTCTTTTCTTGGTCAGCATGCTCTCAACGCTCTCAATGGCAGTGGAGCCGCCTGCATCAAAAGCAGGGATCTCCTCCGAGGAATAATAGAATTTGAAGCTTTCCGACAATCTGTCCGTACTCTCGCCCGAATCATAGGTCACAGCCCTGTCATAGCACTCCTTGACACGGGCTTCCATTTCTTTAAAGTCCCCCATTCTTTCGTAAACCATGGCTTCCGTCATCACCAGATACAGCTCCATCTTATAGAAAAGCCCCATCTTCCCCTCACGGCTAAAGCCTTCCATCACCTGTTCTTCCAGTTTCAAAAGGTCAAGAGCTTTCAAAAGATCCTTTTTGCCGCCCTTCTTCAATATGGCCTTGACCATGGAATGGATCACGGAATTTTCTTCCGCCATGGTCAAAAGAAGAGATTCGGTGAAATTGTGGAGTGCTTCATCGGTCTTGTCCATATCCAGCAGGGTAAGGCCGATCTCGTTAAAAAGATCCCCGTTGAAATTGATCTCTTTAAGGAGGCTCAGGCTCTTTTCAGGGTCCAGTGTACGATACATCTGTGCAATGGAGCTTTTTAAACTGTATTCATCGCCCATCTTGTCCTTACTCTGGGAAATGTATTTAATGGCAGTCTCCATAATATCGATGGCTTTTTGGGCATCTGCCTTATCTAGGCTCGTCAGGGTCTTTCTGTAGTAAACCGCACTGGCGGAGGCAAGGACCACAAAGTTGTGGGGATAGCGGGACAATGCGTCGTTCACTACGGATATGGCCTCATCAAACCTGTGGTTGATGCTGAACTCATCCATCTTTTTGCACATATCCTCTATCTTTTTGGAAGACATATCAAAGCTCAGCAGCTCATCCATGGAGATGTTGAAAAAGTCCGCCAGATCCATCATGGTGACCACATCCGGAACATTGTTGCCGTTCTCCCATTTGGAAACAGCCCCCACAGTCACCCCCAGAGCTTCTGCCAGTTCCTCCTGAGTCATGTTCATCTTTTTTCTGTATTGCTTGATATTTTCGGATATCTTGAGTTTCATACCGTTTCCTCCGTGCCCGCATGCGTATTTTTTCTCCATCGTCAATTATATTGAGCCATTGGAAAGATTATAACATATCATACGTAAAGAATGTAAACAAAAAACTTTCCGATAAGGAAAGTTTTTTGAAATCATGAGTATGAATTTTTTATTTAAAGTATTCAACGCCTGCTTCGAAGATCCTCTGATCCTGAGGTCCGTAGATGTTCTTTGCAACACCCTCTCCTATACGCTCGGAGTGAGCCATCTTGCCCAGGATGCGTCCTGTGGGATCCGTGATGCCCTCGATGGCCATGTAGCTCAAGTTGGGGTTGAAATCTTCATCAAAGGAAGGAGCACCGTTCACATCAACGTACTGTGTTGCCACCTGTCCGTTGGCTATGAGTTTCTTAAGCCACTCGTCGTTGGCTACGAAACGTCCTTCACCGTGGGATGCGGGAATGGAGTAAACACCGCCAAGTTCTGCCTTTGCAAGCCAGGGAGACTTGTTGGACACCACCTTGGTGTAAACGGACTTGGAAATGTGACGTCCGATGGAGTTTCTTGTAAGTGTGGGTGAATCGCTGTCTATCTCGCAGATCTCACCGTAAGGCACAAGACCCAGCTTGATGATGGCCTGAAAGCCGTTGCATATACCCAGTACAAGACCGTCACGCTGCTTGATGAGGTCGTTCACCGCATTCTTGAGTTTCTCGTTTCTGAAGGCCGTGGCAATGAACTTACCGGAGCCGTCAGGTTCGTCACCTGCGGAGAAACCGCCGGGGAACATGAGGATCTGCGCTTCTCTTATGCCCTTTTCAAAGGCTTCCACAGACTCAAGGATGTCCTTCTCGTTCCTGTTTCTGAAGACGCAGGTGTTGACATTTGCCCCTGCTCTTTCAAATGCTCTCAGTGTATCATATTCGCAGTTCGTGCCGGGGAAGACGGGAATGAACACCGTGGGCTTCGCGGTCTTGAACTTGGATGTGATGACAGTCTTGTTTTCATATAAAGGAATGACAGCCTGTGCTGCATCCTTCTCTTCCTTCTTTGCGGTGGCTGTGGGAAATACGCTTTCAAGAGGCGAAGTCCAAGCCTTTAGTGCCTCTTCTTCCGAGATCCATGCATCTTTGTAGGCAAATCCGCTTTCCGTAACCTTACCTACGATAGCACAGTTCACCTTGCCTGCCTTGATGAGAGCAAAGTCCTCCTCCGAGATCTCTGCGATGATGTCACCGTAGCCCTCACCGAACATTTCGTCATAGCTTACGGAGTCATAGATCTCTGCACCGAGACGGTTACCGAAGCCCATCTTGCCAACAGCTTCGGACAGACCGTGACCGCAGACTGCCCAAGCTGACTTTATGTAGCCCTTCTGAGCAAAGGTGTGGAAGGCTTCCATCTGATCCATGAAATCCTCGTAATCGGGAAGACCGTACTCGTCCCTCTTCATGGGGAACTTCACGATGAGGTTTCCCGCTTTTTTGAACTCGTCGGAAATGATGTCACCGTGCTTTGCAACATCGACCGCAAAGGAAACAAGTGTGGGCGGAACATCGATGTCGTTAAAGCTTCCGGACATGGAGTCCTTTCCGCCTATGGACGCAAGTCCCAGTCTCACCTGTGCCTCGTAAGCTCCGAGAAGCGCTGCCAGCGGCTTACCCCAGCGCTTTTTGTCGTCACGGAGTCTTTCAAAAAATTCTTGAAATGTAAAACGGATAGAGGTCAAATCACCGCCGGCTGCCACAATTTTTGCGACAGAGGAGATAACAGCATAGGAAGAGCCGTGGTAAGGGCTTCTGCTCGAAAGGTAGGGATCGAAACCGTAACTCATCATGGTAACTGTGTCGCACTTTCCGCGTAAAACGGGAAGTTTTGCCACCATGGTCTGGGTGGGGGTCATCTGATACTTACCTCCGAAAGGCATAAGGGTCGAGGATGCACCGATGGATGAATCGAACATCTCGGAAAGACCCTTCTTTGAACATACGTTAAGGTCGGACAGGGTGTCGAGCCACTTCTTCTTAAGGTCGCTCTCCTGTTCTTCCTTCGCCTTTTCTCCGGGAAGTTCAACGAAAGCTTCCGCTTCCTGATGAGCACCGTTGGTGTTGAGGAAATCACGGGATATGTTAACGATGTCCTTTCCTCTCCACTTGAGAACAAGGCGTTTTTCCTCGGTGACCGTTGCCACAACAACAGCCTCAAGGTTTTCGGATGCCGCAAACTCAAGCATCTTGTCTGCATCCTTCTTATCAACAACAATGGCCATTCTTTCCTGAGACTCGGAAATAGCCAGCTCAGTTCCGTCAAGGCCCGCATATTTCTTGGGAACAAGGTCCAGATCCACCGTGAGACCGTCGGCAAGTTCACCGATTGCTACGGAAACACCGCCTGCACCGAAGTCATTGCACTTCTTGATGAGTTTTGTAACTTCGGGACGTCTGAAGAGTCTCTGGAGCTTTCTCTCCGTGGGAGCATTACCCTTCTGGACTTCAGCGCCGCAGGTGTTGATGGATTCGGCATTGTGAGCCTTGGATGAACCTGTGGCTCCGCCGCAGCCGTCACGACCTGTGCGTCCGCCCATGAGGATGATCACATCTCCGGGCTCGGAATTTTCTCTTATAACATTCTCTCTCTTGGCAGCGCCCATTACGGCACCGATCTCGAGACGTTTTGCAACATAGTTGGGATGATAGATCTCATCGACAAGACCTGTGGCAAGACCGATCTGGTTACCGTAGGAAGAGTAACCGTTGGCTGCTCCCGTAACGATCTTTCTCTGAGGAAGCTTGCCGGGCAGAGTCTCTGCTATAGGCTTTCTGGGGTCTGCTGCGCCTGTCACTCTCATTGCCTGGTAAACATAGCCTCTTCCCGAAAGGGGATCGCGAATGGCTCCTCCGAGACAGGTGGCAGCGCCACCGAAGGGCTCGATCTCCGTAGGATGGTTGTGAGTCTCGTTCTTAAAGAATATGAGCCACTCTTCCGTCTTACCGTCCACTTCAACGGGAACGATGACAGAGCAGGCGTTGATCTCATCCGACACTTCCATGTCGTCAAGCTTGCCTGCGGCTCTAAGCTCCTTCATACCGAAGATTGCAAGGTCCATAAGAGACACATACTTGTCGGGACGGTTTGCGTAGAGCACGGAACGTGCCTTCAGATACTTGTCATATGTAGCCTTGACGGGCTCGTTCATCTTTCCTTCTTCAAATTCCACATTGGTGAGTTCCGTAAGGAAAGTAGTGTGGCGGCAGTGATCCGACCAATAGGTGTCGAACACTCTGATCTCTGTAAAGGAAGGATCCCTCTTCTCTTCATTCTTGTAATGATCGCGTATGAAAAGGAAATCCCTGAAGGTCATGGCAAGATTCAAGGAATCATAAAGTTTTTTGAGTTCTTCTTCGGAAGCCTCCCTGAAGCCGTCAAAGATCTTGATGTCCGCAGGAGTCTCATAGTTCACCTTGAGAGTCTCGGGGATCTCTTCCGACGCCGTTCTGGAATCCACAGGGTTTATGCAGTACTTACGGATCTTGTCCAGTTCGTCCGTAGTGATCTTTCCCTTTAAAACATAGGTTGTGGCGCTCAGGATCACAGGCTCCTCGCTCTCACAGAGAAGCTTTACGCACTGAACGGCGGAGTCCGCTCTCTGGTCGAACTGACCGGGGAGATATTCAACGGAGAAGGAAACCTCATCCGCAGCCTTGGGGAACTTGCCCTCGTAGAGGTAGTCCACGGGAGGCTCTGTGAAGACCGTACCCAGAGATCTTTTGTAGGTCTCTTCACTCAGGTTCTCAATGTCATATCTGATGAGGACACGGACGTTCTCGACAGAGTTAATGCCGAGATACTCGGTGATCTCATTCTTAAGTTCTTTTGCGCGCACCGCATAGGCGGGCTTTTTTTCGGAGTAGATGCGTTTTACCATAACGTGTCCTCGTGTGATTTGATGAATGTGGGGGAAAAGGATTTCTTTTTCGAACAGGTTAAAGCACATTCGTTCTATATCTGAAATCAGGATGCGCCTGCGGCACTACGTGCCGCCTTATGCCCAAACGTACATACCACACGCTCCTAAAAAACAGGATCTGTGGTACGTACGTTCAGGCATACTGCTGCGCAGTTCACGGCGGATCCTGTAATATATGGACCGATCCGGTTTTGGCCTGCCTGTTAAAAAAATATCCTTTATTCGTACTTCCATTAAAGCACAAATGGTGTTATTATGAAAATTAATATAATTCACTTGTTTAATTACGTAGGCTAATTAAAAATTGAAGATGATACGGGTGGGCTATATGCCCGGATGGAGGTTCCAATGACAGACGTTAACTACGAGCTTTACAAGGTTTTTTATCATGTGGCGAAATCCTTAAGTTTCTCCGATGCGGCCACGGATCTTTTTATTTCACAATCTGCGGTCAGCCAGTCCATCAAGGTTCTTGAGAGAAGGCTGGGACAGACACTTTTCGTGAGAAGCACAAAAAAAGTCACCCTCACAAAGGAAGGTGAGATCCTCTACAAGCACATCGAACCTGCGGTAAGCCTCATCACAAAGGCAGAGAACCAGCTTTCCTCAGCCAAGGAAACCGGCGACATCATATTTAAGATCGCTGCCAGCGACACCATATGCCGCTACTTCCTGGTGCCCTATTTCAACGAATTTCATAAGAAATATCCCAACATCCACATAAAAGTCATCAACGCATCCTCTTCAGGCTGCGCCGCTCTCCTTGAAGAGAACAAAGTGGACCTCATCGTGTCCAACCACCCCAATCCCACTTTGAACAGTACCATGAAGATCGTTCCTGTGGCCGAATTCAGAGATATGTTCGTGGCAGACCGTGAAGCTTTCCCTTTTGAGGACAAGGAACTCACCTTAAGAAAGCTCTCCAAGATGCCCATCCTCATGCTGGACAAGACTTCCACCACCAGTGTTTTTCTCCACGAGCTTTTCCGCAAGGCTTCCATCGATCTGGTGCCCTCAATTGAAGTTGCAAGTAACGATCTCTTGATCGACCTGGCCAAGATCGGCCTGGGAATCGCCTTCGTTCCGGATTACAGCCTCAAGACCAAGGAGAACTCCAATCTCTATGAGATCAAGATAAACGAGAAGATCCCTTCCCGCCGCATAGTGGCAGCCTATGACGACTCCATGCCCCTGACGGAGCCCGCAGTGTTCTTCCTGGATCTCATAAGAAATAAGTAAAGAACAACTCTTTCGGTACGCATCTTACGGTAAAGTAAAGGTCTTCAGCCTTTTTGGACTGAAGACCTTTATTGCAATTATCTTACGAAATAACTCTATTTATCACTGCTTTTTTGCTTTTTTATAAAAAACAACGGCTAAAACAATACAAATAACTATTCCGACTATGAACGGTATGCCGTAAATGAATGCCACGCTTGCCGGTGCACTAAAACCGAGATGCTCAATCGCATAAAGCATATCGCGATAGATATAAGCAACACGCGCACACATCACGTCAGACAGTAGAACTGCAATGATCACGAACACTATAGCCAATTTCTTCATAAATACTGTTTCCTCCGGACTTTATAAAGCTGCAATATAATATAATTCTAACATAGTTCATAACGAAATCAACAGAATTCGGCATAATCAAAATGAGTTCGGCAGTAGTCATCGCGCAGAAAGATGATAGTTAAAACATTGTGTGCCCTAACTTCACCGCTCTCTTCTTACGTTTGCGGCATATCGATCGAATTGTTTTTATGCGCTTCGCGGCAGAAACGGATGAAAACACAGACTCCGTCGTTAAGCCGCTGTAAGTGCCCAATGCTATGGGCACCAATCTCGCCCATCTACACGATGTTAAGTTAAGCGTATTCAGGGCTCAGACAATGGTGCCCATCACGCGTTCGAGCGCTAACACCGGCTAAACTCCTCCGTAGAATTTTCATCCGTTCCTGCTGCTGCGCGCTTATTTATATACCTTCACATACCGCAAGCCTCATACGAGATCCGTGAAGCAGACCGCACAGTGTTTTAGCGGAGAGAAAAAGTCGGCGGGCAAGCTCTGCTTGCCCGCCGACTGCGCGATAAAAGCCAATTACATATAGAGTATTTGCATGTTTTCATGTTCTGGGTTTACTGTTCAAGATACGCCGTTATCTGCTCTTCTGAAATCCCGTTCTGCTTAAGAAGAGCGAGGAGTTTGGAAACCTCTGAGCTCAAGGTAGAGTTCTCTGCGGTTAGTGAAGAATTTTCTGCACTTAATGCAGCTTTCTCATCAGCCAATAAAGCGAGTTCTTCCCTGCTTTCCTGTAATTCATGCTCAAGAGTCCGTTTATCAAGCATATATTTCTCATGGGCTTCCATAATTGTTTTTTCCTCACTCTGGACGTTGGAACTATACATAACCTGTGCCACCTCCTTAAACGTGTCATCCTTTAAGCATATCTTCTTAAGCTCTTCCCATGTGGTTGCTTTGAAGATCTCTGCCCAATAAACAAGATCGTTATCTATGTCTTCCTGCGTTGCTATATCGGTCTTGTTTAAATATAACACGTTTAGCTTGAGATAGGAAGAGTAGGAATGGAAGTTTTTGGTATTAAGAAGTTCGTAATGAGAATAGAATTCAGGATAATCCGGAAACAGCGGATCGTTCATGATCGCAATAAAGGTGGCGGGCTTAAGCTTTGAATAGTCATCGCCTTCCCCTATGCTGTCAAAGCAGCGGCAAAGATAGAGTAAAGTCCTAAGTTTCCAGCTGCCTTTTACATACATCTGAAGCTCGATATCGATGATCTCGTTGTTGTTTAAAGAAACCTTTACGTCAAGGATGACCTCCTTGGTGGCATACTTCGAATAGTCGACGGGATTGGTGAGTGTCACTTCTTTCACGGTTTTAGGATCAAGACCTTTAAGAGCGCATACCAAACCTTTAAGGGCTTTGGGAGACTTAGCCATAACAAGATGGAACATCATATCGTTTTTAAGGGTAACATCAATAGGACCTGTTGCATCCTCGAAGGAAACAGGCATAGTAGCAGTGTTTTCTTTTGTATTCATTAAACCTCCTGAATGAATTAAAAAATTAAGGGAATTCTTTGGCAAGAACGTCAAAAAGAAAAGCTGCAGCTGTTATCGGTGAAGAACCACCAAAAGAATTAATAGTATTGTACATGCATCATGTGTGGATTTTCAATATACAAAGTTAACAAAAATCGGTGTCTTAAATGTACAAAATGCACAAAAGGATGAGATATAAAACATTGTGCGCCCTAACTTCACCGCTCTCTTCTTACGTTTGCGGCATATCGGTTGTTTAATGCGCTTTCACACGCCGCAAGCCTCATACGAGATCTGTGAAGCAGACCGCAAAGTGTTTTGGTTAGAGAAAAAGTCGGCGGGCAAGCTCTGCTTGTCAACCGACTGCGCGATGGTTATTAACACGATTTAAGCTTAAGAGAGAAAACCCATATAGCTCTCTATTGTGTGTTGTCATTGTATGGATTTCGTGACAGAATTTCTTCAATTTCAGCCTTTTTCTTCTCGTAGAATTCTTGGCCGAATCTTGAATATATTTCCAGTTCCTTTTGAAAAGTTATCCGTCGATTATCTTCTCCAACAATATGATTATGATAGGTATAATTCCACGCTACAGAAAATGCCACAGTTTGTACGACACGTTCAAGTATATACTCTTTCTTGTCGGTAACAAACTCTTCAACAATTGCTCCCCTGTCACCAAACCCCATGCCATGATACATTCCATCTTTATAATAAAAATTATATCCACCGGGAACAATTGTCTTACCATCTTCAAAGCGAATAAAGTCCCAACTCACGCCTTCTATTTTTGAATTTACTTCGTTTGTCACGTATTCTTTAAGTTCGCTTGTAGATAACACATTCGTCACCTCCGCCTTCATATGTTTGTTATCTGTCAAAAAAAATTTATCTACCAAAGATCTATTCTCGTCGCTATAAACTCAACGTTCATTCCATTCCTCAGATCCTTCGGGATCCCGTTTTCATTAACGTGAAAACGAAAGCCTTTTGCTTCTACAAAACCTGACTGCAGATCCTTTATTTTCCCTCTGATCCGATATCTGAAAGCCCCTTCCGCCTTTTCAATGCTTTCATCTTCTGAATCGGTAGAATGTAAATCTATTTCATCCAGGCATTCAAGTTTACCTACTGTTTCATCAATCTTATACGGACATGGACACGAAAAGCATTCTATGCATTCTTCACCGTTTGAAACATGAAGCACAGCCTCTTTTGCGCTCTCGTCCAGCCAGTTAATGCTTTTAATATACATACAGCCTCCCTAGAAAGAGTTTCTCCATAATTGTGCACTACTTCCAATCTCACCATCGCTTAATTGTTTAAGTTCTTTACTAAACCTCTCTAACTGTCCTAATTCAGTTCTGACATAAAAGCAGCAACGATGCAATCTTTCATCATTATCCGCCAATTCAATGTCAACTTCAATTTTTACATGGCCATGGTTATCTGCCTCCATAATATTCATTGAAAAAGCCGGGGTATAATTTCCTTTCTTGCATCCATACTCCACATAACATGGCTCTGTACAGTTATCGATATAGTTTATCATCTTGTTCGCATTGTTCTTAAAAAGAGGCTGTTGAACATAGCAAGTCTGATATGCCGAAACAAATTCCGACTCTGCAGAAATTTTGAATTCGAGCAAATCTCCTTCCTGCCATATTTTTTCAAATATTATTTTGTCCACATGCCACCTCCCGTAAATCTCCAAGTCAAAAATGTACTGCTGTTAACACCACGCCTGTAGCTTTAAATCTTTAATTTCCGGACTTTTCTTAATAAGAACATCATAATTTCCTGCATAAGTTTTCTCATAGCCTTTTTTTGCATCCGCTGACAATCTCTTGTAAACACCACTATCCTTCGAGAACATCCAAACGTCTACATTATGTGCGTTCTTAACAATATCTGCCATGTCAGGATAATATTCAACCAAAAGTTCTTCACCAAAACCGCAGAGAATAAGATCGTCCTTCCCATATTTCTTTGCTATCTCCATAAACATTTTAAGAAGACGTCCATATCCGCCGCCGCAACTGTATTCTTTACAATTAAACCAAATATTGAGCAGATATATGTTATCTTTTCTTTCAACATTCAATCCGGCATATCCTTTAGCCACCTTACAGTCTGTCCAAACAATCTTAGAATCTCTTAACGCAAGGGCAATATCCTCTTCCCCTATCTCTTTTCCGGACTCATCCGTCCAATTATCCTTCTGAACAATACGCATATGCTTTGGTTCAATGATATTCAATTCCTGAAAATGCAAAAGAATATCTTTGTAAAAATCCGCCTTTTTGCTAAAATAAATTGCCTCAACTACTTCTGCCATATGCTCCCTCCCATATCATTCCCGTCTATATCATTTCTACCTTTTGAGGAACAAATCATAATCACAGCCTTTCCATGGACTGCCATAGCAAGAAACTGCGTCAACTGCAATATTGACGCATTTTATGTAACTATATAACATTTTTATAATTCTTTATTTCTTAAAACCAAAACCATCCAAACACTCTATATATCCCATATCCTGCAATTATAGTATACAGAAGAATGCCTAGCCATGTCCATCTCTTTTTTAGTATTTCTTCTTTGATCAAGCTTATGATCAGAATCGCCAAAAATACCATTTGAACCAAAAGCCAGAGTCCCATTTTCAAGGAAAGATACGTCAAAAGCCCTATTTAACCGATATTCCTCTTCTAATCTAACTGTTATCGCGCAGAGGGGGGGAAGAATTAAAACATTGTGTGCCCTGACTTCACCGCTCTCTCCTTGCGTTTGCGGCATATCGATCGAATTGTTTTTATGCGCTTTGCGGCAGAAACGGACGAAAACACAGACTCCGTCGTTAAGCCGCTGTAAGTGCCCAATGCTATGGGCACCAATCTCGCCCATCTACACGATGTTAAGTTAAGCGTACTCAGGGCTCAGACAATGGTGCCCATCACGCATTCGGGCGCTAACACCGGCTAAACTCCTCCGTAGAATTTTCATCTCGTTTCTGCCGCTACGCGCTTATTTTTTTACCTTCACACGCCGCAAGCCTCATACGAGATCCGTGAAGCAGACCGACACAGTGTTTTGGTTAGAGAAAAGTGTCGGCGGGCAAGCTCTGCTTGCCCGCCGACTGCGCGAATGCCGTTAACATGATTTACGCTTAAGAGAAAAATCCCATATAACTTTCTAATGTGTGTTGTCATTGTATGGATTTCGTGACAGAATTTCATCTATTTCCGCTTTTTTCTTCTCATACAATTCTCCACCGAATTTCGAATATATTTCAAGCTCTTTTTGAATTAAAGTTTTTCTGAACTCCTCTCCTTTCTTCTTCAACCTTATTGCATAGAGAAATACTGTGGAGACTGTAACACTTCTCAAAGCTTTTTCCAGTACTTCTTCTTTTTTGTCAGTAATAAAATCCTCTTTAAATACGCCTTTTTCGTTAATATGTACTCCATGATACATTCCATCTTTATAAAAAAACGTCCATCCTTCGTATCCGGTTTTTGCATCGTCTTCAAAATGCACATACTCCCAGCAAACATCATCTATTCTGGAGTTTATCTCCTTGGTTACATATTCCTCAAGTTCATTCGTTGACATCATATTTATCACCTTCTTATTTGATACTCGTGTAAGTGCCATAAATTACTATTCTTAATATATGAGTAGAGGCTTTTACAGTCTCTGCTCTTTCTTTATAATGAAGGTGATTGGCCTGACGTAATCTTCGATTGGGACACCACGCCCGGCGACAAATGTGTCAGCCCGCCTTCATCGTTATACATTCGATTCAGCAAGTTGGGAAAGATTGTTTCTCCCGTTTAACGAAAGAATATGAGTGAACCATGAAGAGCTGGATCCAATCATAAATCACTTACGAAAGGAGCGTCTTTCTCATGATTTGGTATTGATGTATCAAAATCCAAGAGTACAGTTGCCATTCTCAATGGGGATGGCAGCATCCGTGCCAAACCTTTTGATATCCACCATGTCGCTGATGAGCTGCATGCATTGGTAGATTACATTAAGAGGACTTCCGAACCTCCAAGCCCGGCCACGAATCTCATCATCAATTCGTAACCGGGCTATGTAAAATAAACTATTCAATTGTATGAAACGGACTCTCAAAAAACGACTGACTGCCAGACATCAAAGCAGTATATGGAAGCATAGAATTGATCAGATTATGCCAAGCCTATTAAGCCGGATTTGATCTGCCTCACAGATTTTAAATTGGCCTCTTTACAGAAGGAGTCTCGCTACCTTTAACCTTCCGAGACACCCTCCTTCATTTTCGAGTTTTTGCTATTTTTTTAACCCCAAAAGAGGCGTTTGCTATTTTTTAACCCACTTTTTCCGGTCAGATTTGGTCAAACCATGTCAAATTTCGTCAGCCAAAATAGCGAAAGAAAAAACCCTGGAAGCCGCATGTTTCCAGGGTTTTTTGATGTTTCGAAGCTTCGATTAACGCTTGCTGAACTGCGGAGCGCGTCTCGCGGCCTTGAGGCCGTACT
>JAILRC010000026.1 GCA_024698485.1 Lachnospiraceae bacterium
ACACTCCACAATATTGCCATAAGGAATATAATAACATATTCTGAGCAAAAATACAAGAGACGGTTCACAACGAACCGTCTCTTGCACTGTTTACGCACTATTCTTATACGGAGGATCAAACTTTCTGTTTATTTCTTATCATCTTTACCAAATAGAAAACCGCAGCTCCTATGGCTGCGCCAAATGTGTTGAGAATGAGATCGTCCACGTCGGAACATCTGTCTGTCAGGAAAAGCTGAGTGGTTTCGATGAGCAGAGTAAATCCGAATCCCACAAGCAGGATCTTCCAAAATCTGTCGATCTTTTTAAAGCAATAGGGGAACAGTATCCCCACGGGAATGAACGCAACTATATTACCGATAACATTTACCTGCCAGCCCTGATAGAAATCGGAAACAAAGGTAAAAGGCACCAGATTTATATTGGGCGGAACAGTTTGGTAAAAGTTCAGAACGATCCTCACCGCCCGTCCGTCAACGGAACGCAAAGGGAAGATGACCCCTCTGACTATGAGCATGACATATGCCAGCAGGAGCAGGTGTCTCAGTTCATTACTCAGGGAGAAAAATCCGTCCCTCTTGTAGATAAGGACCCTTGCAATGATCCAAACCGCCAGGCTCACCAAAAATACAGCATAATAGGTAATCTCTATCATCTCTCCTCCAAATTGAATAAAATTTTGTACATAACTTCCTTCACCTCATTTCCCGTAAAAAAAATCTCCGGGTTTCAAAAAAGACCTTACGTGAAGTTATCACGTAAGGCCCGTTCCTTAATTACAATACTGCTTCCGTCTCTTCTCTGTATACAACGTTTGTGTTACCGCACTTCCAAAGCTCAGATTGAGAGGTGCAGTTTTCCATGTGCTCAGCCTTTGCCCATACGGGGATCTCGGGTCTGATCTCGCGAAATGATATCCAGTTAAGATCCATCTGATTCATAGTCTTTACCTCCTTAAATTTTTATTTGCTTTTGAACAATGTGGTTAACCTTTTGTTATGGCCTCATTATATTCCCAAAAGCACAACAAATAAATGCATCAAATGTACAATACGGAATAAATTTTCTTTCCGATAAGGAAACATTTCTGTTCTTGTTTCACCTTGTGTTTCACATCATAAAGATGTAATATGTTCACGTTCCTATTTTTTCAAAAGAAGGTGTACCCATAATGAAGGCAAATTACCACACACACACTCCCCGCTGCCACCACGCTGTGGGCAGCGAAAGGGAATATATAGAAAGGGCCATAGAAGAAGGTTTTGAGATCCTGGGCTTTTCCGACCACACTCCGTGGCCTTTTAAGTCAAACATCAGAATGAGTATGGACCAGGTCGGAGAATACACCGACACTCTGGTGAAGCTCAGAGAAGAGTACAAAGACAGGATAAAGATCTATATAGGTTATGAAGTGGAGTACTTTCCCAAGTACTTTGACGAACTTATAAAGGAGCTGAAAAAATATCCTCTGGATTACATCATCCAGGGCCAGCACTTTGTTCCGGACGAACTCACAGGTTTTTACACCGGGGCTGTTACAAGAGACATCACTAAGCTCAAGGCATATGCCGATCTGGTGGTGGAAGGCATGAAAACGGGACTTTTCAGTTACGTTGCCCATCCCGACCTAATGAACTTTGTGGGAGATGAAGAGATCTACAGACATCATATGGCAAAGATCATAGAGACCGCCGTGGACATGGACATTCCTCTGGAGGTCAATATGTACGGCTTTGACGACGGACGCCATTATCCTTCGGACAGATTTTTCAGTTTCGCTAAGGAGTTCAACCCCAGATTCGTCCTTGGCTGCGACGCCCATAAGCCCATGATGATAAGACAGCCCGAACACGCGGAAGGCCTGGTTGATTTTCTTCGTGAAAACGGCATAGAATATGGTGATAACACAATAAAACTCCGCCGAGTCTAAAGGCGGAGTTTTAATTTGGCAGCTTTAATCTGCATTGATCATTACATAAGCGAATTTACGCACTTCTCCACTTCGCTCATCTTCGCAGTGGGCTCGAATCTGGCCACAACATTTCCCTTCCTGTCAACGATGAACTTTGTGAAATTCCACTTGATCTCGGGATTATTCTTGTAATCCTTGTCGATCTTCTTAAGCATAGCGCTCATGGCAAGAGCCACGGGACCTCTTCCGAAGCCTTCAAAGCCCTTCTGCTCCTTAAGATACTTGAAAAGAGGGATGGCATTCTCTCCGTTCACATCAGCCTTCTTCATCTGAGGGAATTGGGTCTTGTATTTAAGCTGACAGAACTCATGGATCTCCTCATCCGTACCGGGAGTCTGGCCTGCGAACTGATTGCAGGGAACATCGATAACTTCAAATCCACGGTCATGATACTTCTCATAAATCTCTTCGATATCCTTGTAATGAGGTGTGAAACCGCATCCGGTGGCTGTGTTCACCACAAGTACCACCTTTCCTTCGTAATCCTTCATGGATATCTCATCGCCGTTAGCTGCTGTAACACTCAGATCATAAAAACTCATATTGTTTACCTCCTGGTTTTGTTTTATCTTTGGTCACATTATATTGCGTCAAATATAATTCGTCAAGTAAATTTCTTATAAAGTTTTGGACCCGTGGGGTGACGGGTCCAAAACTCTCCACATTCTATCTCTCATCCGTTACGAAATGCTTCACTCCCTCTGTCGGGTGTTTCAATTCGTTCCTGAAAAATTCAGGGTAATATCTGATGGGGGCGTCAACGCCAATCCAGCGCAGAAACTCCTCGTGATCGTCTTCCGTCATGCTCATGCACACAGGTTCAAAATCCTCAGGAACTTTCATGTAGTAGTAATATGAGACCTCATAGATGAGTTTTCCGAAATTCGACTTTGCATCTCCGTAGAAGTAGTTTTCATGGATGAAGCCCAGGCGGTCAACTTCCAGTTTAACACCCGTCTCCTCAAACACTTCACGCACCACCGCTTCTTCGGAAGTCTCTCCGAATTTGATGCGTCCGCCCACGGAATAGAGGTACTCCGGACGTATGTTGTTTCCCACCATCAGGATCTTTCCCTTTTTCATGATTATGGCTCCCACGCGAAGATTGATGAGTCCTTCTTCACATGGAACAGTCATGTCTCTGTTCATTGTTGTCTCCTTTTCCTATCTGCATATGAACATACCGTAATCCTTGGGGAGGTCTATGGCCCCGTCCACAATATGTTCTGCAAGTATCTCTCTTATCTTCTCTTCCGGAAGGTCCAGAACAGCCTTGAAAGACGCAAGGCTTCGCAAATATGCCACCAGATCCTCAGGGTTTGTGATGTGTAGGGAATCCTCGTAAAAAACGGGAGTCACCTCATCAAAAGATCTGTGCAACTTCTCAGCGCCGTTCTGCATGGTAAAGTTGTGATTGGGATTGAATTCCTCGCCTCCCAGCCTGAACCACTCCGCCAGCTTGTCGGTGAAATTCTTTTCTCCAAGGGTTGCACAGTAGAATGCACCACCGGCCTTAAGCACCCTTCTCACTTCCCGAAGTCCTTTTTCCAGATCCGGTACATGATAGAGCATTGCATTCGCGATCACCGCGTCAAATGTGTCGTCTCCGAAAGAAAGTGCCTGAATATCTTCAACACGATACTCCACGTTCTCCCGCTCTCCCAGGTTTCCTTTTGCCGTCTCCAGCATTCCTTCCGACAGGTCTGTCAGAACAAGTTTTTCGCACTTTGCCACCTGATCCTCATGTCCCAGCCACATGTTTCCTGTACCACAGCCCAGTTCCAGCACCTTCATGCCTTTCCTTAAGTCATAGTTTGAAACGATCCAGTTACCGTATCCTTGCTTGTTTACAGAGTACTTTTCATGAAACGTGATCCTTATATCCAATCCTTTTGATGTGGCATACTGCTTCTTTACAGCCGCCGAGTCGTTTGAACTGCCTATATGCATGGTATACCTCATTTTATATTTCAACTATCAAAACCTTCTCCGTATCAAACGGACTTCTTTCCACCACTTCACCCTTGCGGAAATAAAATGATCCGCCAAGATTCACGGGATCGTCATCTATGGGATTTATCATCAGGGTTTCGTCCGCAACGCCCGCTGCCTGTTCTGCATATTCAAGGAGTTCCTGTTCCCATTCTTCCAATTCAAAATTTACATATACAGGCCAGAGAAGTAGGTCATTTGTCCTAAATTTCTCGGGGTATTCCCAAAGATCGCCGCAAAGGCCCACCATCATCTTTTTTCCGCGGAATGTAAATCCTGCAGTATCGCTGCCTTCTAAGTAGTGATCGTCTGTTCGGTCAAACTCTTTCCAACCGCGACTGATTCGCCGGTAATTGTGAACGATCTCGCCTCCGTCCATAACAACATAGGAGGAGTACAAGGTCTCCCCGTCTCTTTCGATGTAACCGAAGGCAAGGCCCATTCCGTATCGAACAGTCAAATTTTTAAGTCTTCCCATTATCTCGGAATCCATGCTTACAGCCATCTTTCTATCTTCCGCATAATTCCAGCAAAGAGAATCAAAGCCCTGTAGCACAGCTTCGCCAAAGCAGAGAAGATCTGCCTTTCCTTCCGCTTCCTTCATTGCTTTTTCGATCTGACCAATATTTAATTCTACGTCCTTGTTTTTAACTTTATAAGATGCTAACCCTATTCTCATATTCCTATAATTCCTTTTTCAAAACAATCTTTTCTTCGGTTCTGTAATCCTCGTAAAAGCCCTGCTTCAGGAAGAGTCTGACTGCGGTATTGTCTATGGCGATATCATCATAGAGAGTTGTAATTCCGTTTTCCTTCGCAGCCTTGCAAAGGAGCTCAAGACCTTGGTAACCATAGCCCTTTCCTCGAAACTTCGCCAGTATGATCACATCCGCCACATATCCGTCGTACTCGGGATCGTAGTGATAGGCGATCTCGCCCACAAAACCGTTCTCATCTTTAAGGTACCTGTAGTATCTCTTGTTTTCATGTTCTATGACCCAATACTCGTACCAGTCCTGCCAATCTTCCTTGGGAAAAGGGATCGTTCCGCCCCAGGCGTGATTATATGCCATTGTCTCTTCATCAGCCATCAGGCTTTCTCTGAACCACATTTCTTCCAATGTGGGTGTGATAACTTCCAGTTTCATTTTTCCCTCCTTCATAAAACCATTCCATTGCAACAAAATGCACCCAAATCATCCTTAAAATGACTTGGGTGCATTATATCATTCCGAGGCGCTGAGATAAAGGAAAAGTTCTACTGTCTCAACTTCAAATCGGAAGAAAAACAGGGTTTCGGTCGGAAGAATGTGAGGTCATCAATCATATTCTCTCAAGATCTCAAGCCCCAAAAGCAGCGCTTTTTTGTGGGATCCCGTTCCGAAGTCCCTTGCATCGTACTCATGCACATTTGCCAGCGAATCCGCCGTAAAAAGGAACTGTCCGAACTTGGCCCCTCTCTTCCTGCTGCAGGCTGCGAGGGCAGCACACTCCATTTCCACAACGGAGCATCCTTCTTCCAGACGGTATCTTACCATATCCTTTGTTTCCCTGAAGAACCCGTCTGTGGACCAGGTGGTGCATGTCACAAAGGGAAGGTTATGCTTTTTGAAGGTTCTTTCGATGGCTTCGATGGGCTCCTTGTCAAGTTCGACATATCTTGATGCGGGCAGATAGTGATAGGATGTACCTTCCGCTCTCAAAGCCCTTGTTGGAACAATAAATGCATTCTCCGGAAGATCCGCCAGCACTCCGCAGGATCCCACGGCTATCACCTTTCTGCACCCGCAGTTCACAAGAGTGTCCAGGACCTGAGCTGCCGCAGCTGCTCCTATGGACGACTGTACCAGGCATATGTCCTCTTTTTCTTCATTAAGGACATAGATCTTTATATCGTGTGAAACCGTGATGAGTGTCTCCGCTACCGCAGCCTTGTGCTCTTTTGCATATTCATGCACCACTTCCCCCAGAAATGCAAACAGGCACTTCTCCGGCAGTTTCCCCGCCGTCCAGTCATGATCCGGCGCGATGACCTCCGCAGAACTGTCATCGTATTCCAAGATCGGGATCTCATTTTTGATTATCATGTCAATCTCCTCCGGGTTTTCTGTCCCACATTTATGCTATTCCTGCATATTCATAGCCTGCTTCGGTAACCGCAGCCTTTATGAGAGCCTCATCAACATCCTTGGAAGTGGTGAGAATTACGGAGTTGTCATTATGGGAAGCTACTGCGGATTCGATCCCTTCAACAGCCTCCAGAGCCTTCTTTACATGAGCCTCACAATGAGCGCACATCATTCCGTTTACTTTGATTCTCATCTCTTTATTCTCCTTTTCCTGTTTATCTTTTGAATCTGTATCATTAACCGCCTGAACATTTTCAGACAGGATGATCTTATGATCTATGGGATTTCTTACCGGCTTGTCCTTGATTCCGTCATGAACTTTAAGCCAGTTGAGTCGCAGAGCGTTGGTCACTACGCAAAAGCTGGAAAGTCCCATGGCCGCCGCTCCGAACATGGGATTAAGCGTCCATCCGAAGGCGGCTGCATAACATCCCGCCGCAAGAGGGATACCTATGACGTTGTAAAAGAATGCCCAGAACAGGTTCTCATGGATGTTCCTTAAGGTAGCTCTTGAGATCCTGACAGCCGCAGCCACATCTCGTATGCTGCTCTTCATGAGCACGACATCCGCCGCATCGATAGCAATGTCAGTTCCCGCGCCGATGGCAATGCCCACATCCGCTCTCGTAAGAGCAGGGGCGTCATTTATCCCGTCACCAACCATGGCAACTTTGCCCTTTTCCATGAGGCTCCTGATGACAGCTTCTTTCCCGTCGGGAAGCACGCCTGCCACCACTTCGTCAACTCCCGCCTGCTCTGCGATGGCTTTTGCCGTGATCTCATTATCCCCGGTCAGCATCACTACATGTATGCCCAGTTTTTTAAGTTCACTGACCGCCTGAGGCGTATCATCCTTTATGGTGTCAGCTACTGCGATGGTTCCCATCAGTTTGTTGCCTCTTGTGAAGAGAACAGGTGTCTTGCCCTGCGCGGAAAGTTCCTTGAGAGATGCACCCTTTAAAGCATCAGTGCTTCCCAAAACGCCTGTGATAAATCTTGCATTTCCGCCTGCAACGGGTGCTCCGTCAAGTTTTGCCTTCAGTCCGTTTCCCGAAAGCACTTCAAACTCTGTTGTTTCACAAAGCTCTATGCCCTGTCTCTTTGCATGATCTATGATGGCCTTTGAAATAGGATGCTCGCTTTTTGCCTCCAGTGCATATGCTGTTGCCAGCAGTTCCTTTTCACCGACACCCTCTGCGGGAATCACATCCGTAACCCGCATTATGCCTGTTGTTATGGTTCCTGTCTTGTCAAGAGCCACGATCCGGGTCCTTCCCGTAAGTTCCTGTATCGCCGCGGTCTTAAACAGGATACCGTTCTTTGCTCCCACGCCGTTTCCGACCATTATGGCCACAGGGGTTGCAAGTCCCAAAGCGCAGGGACAGCTGATGACCAGCACCGATACGGCTCTCGCCATGGCATATCCGAAGGTCTGCCCCACCAGGAGCCACACTATGAACGTAACAAGAGAAATCCCTATGACCGCAGGAACAAATACTCCCGACACCCTGTCTGCGATCTTTGCAATGGGAGCCTTGGTTGCCGCAGCATCGCTGACCATACGGATGATCCCCGCAAGGGTTGTATCCTCTCCGACTCCCGTAGCTTCGCACACCATATATCCGGAAGTATTTATCGTGGCTGCGGAGACCTTGTCTCCGGCCTGCTTTTCCACAGGAATGCTCTCTCCCGTAAGTGCAGACTCGTTAACAGCGCTTTCGCCCTTCTTTACGATACCGTCTACAGGTATGCTGTCTCCGGGTCTCACTACAAATCTGTCGCCCACCTTTACTTCATCTATCCCTACAGTCCTCTCTGCATCGCCTTCCAGGATCACCGCAGTCTTCGGAGCAAGTTTCATGAGGGATCTGAGAGCGTCGGTGGTTTTCCCCTTCGATCTTGCTTCAAGGGTTTTTCCCACGGTGATCAGGGTCAGGATGGTGGCCGCAGACTCAAAATAGAATTGGTCCATGTAGTACATGACCTGTTCCGTATTGCTCTCCAAAACCGCACCCGTCATGGCAAAAAGGGCATATATGCTGTATGCATAGGAGGCTGTCGCTCCGAGCGACACCAGCGTGTCCATATTGGGCGACCTGTGCGCAAGTCCTTTGAATCCGCTGATGAAAAACTTCTGATTTATCACCATGACAGCTCCCGCCAGGATCAGCTGGTACAGCCCCATGGCCACATGATTGCCGTCAAGAAATGCGGGCAAAGGCCAATCCCACAGCATATGCCCCATCGAGACGTACATAAGGGGTATCAGAAAGATCACCGAAGCTACCAGCCTTTTCTTAAGTACCGGTGTTTCCTTATCTTTAAGAGCATCGTCGTTTCCCGATGAAGCCCCCGTTTTATTCTGTTTTTTAAGGCTCGCGCCATATCCCGCTGCCTCCACGGCTTTGATCACCTCTTCGGGAGACACGTTACCCTCAACCCCCATGGAGTTTGTAAGAAGGCTCACAGCACAACTTTTAACCCCATCCAGGTTATTTACCGCTTTCTCCACTCTGGCTTGACACGCAGCGCAACTCATTCCCGTAACATTGTATTGTTCCATACTTTTTCCTTTTTATTTCATCAACTTTTGCAATGTGACCACCAGCTCGTCGATGATCTCATCATTCCCTTTACGGATGTTTTCGGCCACACAGGATTTCATATGATTTGCCAGAAGCACCTTGTTAAAGCTGTTGAGAGCACTGGTGATGGCCGACACCTGGATCAGGATATCCGTGCAATACGCGCCTTCCTCCAGCATGCCTTCAACACCCCGGACCTGACCTTCTATCCTCTTCAGCCGGTTCATAAGATCTTTTTTTTCTTTCTCGTCCCTGTCTTTGTGTTTACCTGAGCAATGGGGGCAAACAGGCATTTCTTCCATGTTATTCTCGTTTTCTGACATATCGATCCTCCATTAAAATACCCCATCGGGGTATATCAGCTTCCACTAATATATACCCTTATGGGGTATCTGTCAATCAGATTTTTTTAAAAATGTTCAATTGCTTTTCAGGTTAACTATATCTCCCCGACAACACTCTATAAATTCTTCGTCATGAGTTACAACAATGACAGTTTTTCCTTTTGCTGCCAGTTTTTTCAAAACTCCTGCGCAAATGAGCATATTCCCGTGATCAAGACCGCTGGTCGGTTCGTCGAACAAAAGAATATCCTTATCCATCATGAGGCTCACCGCTATGGCAAGCCGCTGCTTCTGACCACCGGACAAAGTGTTGGGATGTCTGTCTTTAAAACCGGCGAGGCCCATTTCCTCAAGGACCTTTTCCGCGTGCTCGATGTTCCTTTTTTTCGTTCCCAAAACACATTCGTTAAGAACGGAATCTGCAAACAACTGGTAATTCACATCCTGCATTACCATAAAGACCCGTTTCTTAAGTTCCCTTGGGGAAGCATCTTTTCCGTCCAGCAGGATCCTTCCTTCACTTTTTTTGACAAGACCGCAGAGGGTGCGGAGCAATGTGCTTTTCCCGACTCCGTTTTTTCCCGTCACGCAGCATATCCTGCCCTTCTTAAATTCAAGATTCAAAGACCTTAAAACTCTTCTCGCCCCAAGATCGACAGACAGATCTTTTAGACAGATCGATACCTCGTCCTTGCCTGCATCTTCAAAGTGGTGATCCAATGCCGCGTTCCCGATATATCGGTTTGTTCTGAGTCCCATTCCGTTCAATGAGTCAGTGTCCATTGATCTGAATGTTCCTCCGTCCATCTCCTTTTCTATCTTCCCGTCTTTAAAATATACGACCCTGTCCACCAGTTCTGCAAGATAATATAACCTGTGCTCGGCAACGATCACTGTTTTTCCTTTTTCTTTGATCTTTTCCAGTACCTTTCTTAATTCGTCTATCCCCGCAGTGTCAAGATTTGCGGACGGTTCATCCATCAGATACACTTCGGGGTCGGAAGCATATACGCTTGCAAAAGCGATCTTCTGCTTCTCGCCACCCGACAGTTTAAATATATCTCTGCCACGCAAGTTACAAAGATCCAGTTCATCTGTGGTTCTTTCCAGCACGGCGTTGATCTCTCCGCACGGAACGCCTGCATTTTCCAGCCCAAAGGTTATCTCGCTGTCTGTATCCACATTAAAAAACTGTGTTCTCGGGTTTTGAAAAACACTTCCTATCAGCGAAGCCAGTTCGTAGCTTTTGTATTCGTTTATATCGTGTCCTGAGAGCAGGACTTCTCCCTCGATCTTCCCACCGTAAAAACCGGGGATGAGTCCGTTAAGTATTCTTGTGACGGTCGTCTTGCCACATCCCGACAAACCTGCCAGCAGGATAAACTCTCCATGTTTAACCTTCAGATCTATGTTCTTCAGAGCTCCGTTTTCACTTTCGGGATACACATAGCTGACATTTCTGATCTCTAAATCCATGCATATCCTCCCATCCGTGCAGCCATCCCTGCCGCCATAGTTGCACAAAAAATTATCAGCACGAGCACGTCGATAAATCTGATCCTGATGTCAAGTCTGCTGGTCCTTCTGTTAGGATTCTCTATTCCTCTGGCGATGGCCGAGGCAGACAGTTCATCCGCAGTTTTGGATGCGGTCACAAGGATTGGCAGATACAAGGCATCGATCACAACTCCGGGATTTCTCACAAAACACAGAGGCGACAAACTTATCCCCCTGAGCGCCATTGCATCTCGTATATGTCCCCAGTCTTCCTTCAATGTCGGAAAATATCTGAACATGATGGCAAGCGGCATTACTATAGATCTCGGAACATTCCATTTTGCCATAGCAGCCATGAATTCACTGATCTGTGTTGTTCCGATGATCACTCCCGCCAGCATACAGCACGGATAGCATTTAAACACCAGTCCCAGCCACACCAGAAGGCTGGTGTGAACAGTGCCGTGAAGCATCGGAAGAACATACAGCGCAAACACCCAAAGAGCCGCAAAAACACTCGCGGCTCTGATTGTTTTCTTTACCCTTCCCATTAATATTCCAAACAGCGTGACCAATCCGATCCATAGGCAGGTCATAGTTCCCGTCGGAACAAATATGCTGAAGAGTACCGTTATGAACATCAATAACACTTTAGTTCTCGGGTCTGTCTTGATCATGATGCGATCCCGGCCTTCACAAACTGCTTTCTCATGAGGCGAAGTCCCAGAAGTCCGCTCAGGGTCGCAACAATAAGTGTTCCGACCACCATGATCAACATGATCCCGGCCGAAGCGGTTTCGTTCATCTTGTCTATATACTCCTGTTCAGTGCCTTTTTTCAGCATAAAAGAGATCCAGGATTCACGGTTGAAAAAGAAGACGAAGTAGGTTCCCATGGGTCCGATACAATATACAAGGTAGGCTGCAAGATTTAAAACCGGTTTTTTAAACTTTCCCATTCCCGCAACAACCGAGGCAATGATACTGCAGATAAGGAATCCGAAGTTCATTCCCCAATGCATACCTGTAAGTGTTCCAAGGATGCACATGACCGCTCCCACAATAGCGAGGGCTCCGAACTTCGGAACCTTGGCGATGAAAAGCATAAATATGGGTCCTGCAAGAAGCGCCGCTCCAATGGGAAAATAAAATGTAAGCGTCGGCACCGCGGCAAAGGGTCCGCCCCCGATCATAGCCGCCATCAGAAGCAGCACTGCGAAAATACCGGTAACTATCAGATCCTTTGCACTTAATCCTTTTTTATGGTTGTTCATTTATATATACGATCCTTTCTTTTTAGTTATGGCAGTTAGCCAGAGCTAACTTTTACCACTTTTTTATTTATCATTCAACAAACACCAACCAGTTTCGTCTGATTTTAACTTTTATACGTCCGCAAGGAACTGTTCTACTTAACCTGAAGTGATGCCTGCCACATAGCAGCATACTTTCCGTTTTTCCCCATCAATTCCGCATGTGTGCCACTCTCCGCTATTTTTCCGTCGCTCAGCACCAGGATCTGATCCGCAGACTGTATGATCGGCAGGGTATGCGCGATCATCACCACGGTTTTTCCTGCCTTGAGCAGATTAAGCACAGCCTTTTTAACAAGCAGTTCGTTTTCTATATCAAGAGAAGATGTCGCTTCATCCAAAAGGACGATACTGCTCTTTCTTAAAATAGCTCTGGCAACCGACAGCCGCTGCCTTTCACCGCCGGACAGTTTGTTCCCGTTTTCTCCCACAACGGTATCTATGCCTTCACTCATCCGTTCCACGAAATCACAGTGTGCTTTCCTGCAGGCATCATAAATCTCTTCGTCCGTCGAGTCGGGGGCCGCAAAAAGAAGATTATTCTTTATGGTATCGTTAAACAGGAATACATCCTGATCCACAAGGCTTATGTCCTTTAAAACCCGTTCCGCATTCGTTTCCGACAGCCTCTCTCCTCCGATAAGGATGTTACCTGCATCGGGTTCGTAATACTTTGACAACAGATTAAAGATCGTTGATTTTCCTGAACCGGATTCACCTACTATGGCAGTGATCTTATTTTCGGGAATGTCAAAATTCACATGATCCAGCACTGTTTGTCCCTTTTCATATGCAAAACTCACATCTCTGAAACTTATATCAAATCTCTCCGGTGCATACTTCCCGGATGCTTCTTTTTCTTCGTCTTCTCTCAGTATTCCTGCGATCTTTCCCTTGGAGATCAAAAGATTGCGATATGCCACCATGCTGATGTATAAAGTCGCATCCACCTTACAGGAGAACAAGGAGAGCATAACGATCACTATCAGCCCGGGAGCGGAAAGTGCTCCGCGGATCATCGCATCGGCAGATACACAGATCGACGCAGCAGCCCCCAGATAAACCAGAAACATGAACGCAAAGCCTATGGGAAGTACCGCTCTTTCATATTCGTAGCTGATATTTGAAAACAGTTTCATGGAGCTTCTCAGGGCAGTATTTTTCTCTCCTGCAAGGCCGTATGACCTTAGGGTCTGGCTTCCGGTAAGATACTCCGTAATGGCGCTGACATTTTCCTCCCTTGCCAGATTCTTGGCTGTTCCGAATTTTTTAACCTGCCTTACAGACAGTTTCATGGCAGGTATCAACATGACAAGTGACGCAAACATTATAAGCCCCACATATATGTTCAGATAGGCCGCATATCCCGACAACAGCACAACCAAGGTACAGTATTTTATTATGTCTGCCAGCTTGTGCGTCAGTATCTGTTCAAAATCTCCCACTTCGCTCGTGGCTGCATTTATGTAGTATCCTACTCTTTGTTTTGTAAACGCTCCGAGAGGGATCCGTCTTAATTTATCTCCCAGCGTCACTCTGAGCCCTTTGCTAACATCCGCTCCGCCGATCTGGCTTTCCGTGTATGAGACAGCATATAAAACAAGTCTCAACGCAAATATTATCCCCAGGATCAGAGTCGCTCTTTTTATATCTTCGAAAGAGATATTTTCTCCGAAAATGAGTTCCAGCACTTTAAAAAGCACCATAAAGTTGCATCCAGATATGAGCCCCTCAAGAACTACACCCGTTATGGCAAATTTCAGTCTTTTTCCGGGCCTGAATACCTTATCGTTCACAGCACTCACCTCCCTTAACCGTATATCTGATCTCTCTTGCAGCGACATAATCTTCCCAGCTCTTTCTGAAATATTCATTCTTTGCCACAAGTTCTTTATGCGGCAATACATCCGTAACCGTATTCTTCTCCACCACCGCTATCCTGTCGCAAAGAGTCGTGATCCCAAGCCTGTGGGCAACGATGATCACCGTCTTGCCTTTACACAGGTTTGCAATAGCTTTATCGATCTCCACCTGATTCTCCGGATCAGCTGCACTGGTCGCCTCATCAAGAATGAGGATAGGTGCATCCTTAAGGATTGCTCTGGCTATGCATATCCTTTGCTTCTGACCTCCCGAAAAACGCCCTCCGAAATTACCCACCTTTGTTTCATATCCCTCGGGAAGTCCCATGATAAAATCATCTATCTGTGCAGCTTTTGCCGCATTCCTGACTTCATCGAGAGTGGCCTTTTTACCCATGGCAATATTCTCATAAATGGTTCCCCTTGTTAAAAACGCATTCTGAAATATAACCGATATGTTTTTAAGCAGTTCCTCGTACTTTATATCTTTTACATCCACTCCGCCGATGGATATACATCCTTCATTCACATCATAGAAACGTGCGATGAGCTGTACAAGTGTTGTTTTACCTTCGCCGGAAGCCCCCACAACAGCCACCTGTTCTCCTTCTCCTATTTCAAGGTTTACGTTTTCAAGCACCTTCGTCTTACCGTCATAGGAAAAGCCAACATTTTTTACAGAGATATCATGGTTCTTCGGGAATTCTCTTCCGCCTTCAAAAACAGGCACATCCAGAATTTCTTTTACCCGGTTCACTCCGTTCAGAGCAAAGGACAGATTATTGGACAGTTCCTGAAGAGGCCTGATATCCGTAAGGTATTGTGTTCCTATAAATGCGAACAGCAACAGTACGCCGGCAGTGATATGACCGTTTACGAACAGCCATCCCCCCGCAGGGACCAGGAACAGTATCCCGCATTCCAGCAAAACAACATAGATCGCGTAGAGAGGCCCCGTAGCCTTGGATATATCACTCCACATGGAAAACTGGCCTTCGATGGCATCAGAGTACTTTCTGAAGGATCTTACGCTCATGTTGTATGCCTTGATCAGCCTCATGCCGTTGGCATATTCCGAAACAGTGCCTGACAGTCCGCTCGACGCTGCATTTATCCTGTCCATGAATTTAAAAAATCTTGCAAACATGACCACCATCACAACGATGACAAACAAAAGGGGCAGTATGCTTAAAAGCGCCAGTTTGTGATGAATGGTAAACAGCCAGACGAACATAATGATCGGTCCCGAAAGATACAGGATCAGTTCCGGGAGATTGTGCGCCAGAAACAATTCAAGCTTTTCAATGTTCTCATTCATAACGCATTTGATCTCACCGAGGCTTCTCTCGTTCAATGCTCCCATGGGCATCTTTGCCATGTGATCCGTCACCATACACCTGACCGTATAAAGCGTGTTGTAGGCTCCCTTATGGGACGACAGGCTTGCCAGCGCATTGCACGTGACCCTTACAGCCGTGAATACGATAAGGATCAAGGCAAGATGTACCACATATCCCACATCCTGATTACCGTATGCCGCCGCATCAATGAGTTTATAGAAAACCAGATACGGCACGATGCTGCATACGCTGGACAAAAGTGCCAAAAGGACGGAAATATAAATGTAATATTTGTTTTTTCCCGACCATTTCATCAACAGCGAAAAACCTTTCTTCTCCTTTTTTTGTTTCATAAGTGCTTATTCCTCCTGTCATTTTCACTCAGGTCAGTATTGTATTCAATTAAAGGAAATGATACAATGGGATGAGGACTCATATGTCGGATTTTTATATTAGTTCGTCGGATTGGAATAAATACTATGAACAATAAGAGCAAAGATTATTACAAAAAACTTTTTAAGGAAGCCAATTTCACTCCATGCAAAGCCCCAAAGGGTTTTCCTCCGGGCGGGGATTGTTTCGAATTCTCTCCCGAATACGGCACCGGATACTACTGGTATTACGAAATGCCCGGACAGTACAATATTAAAATACATGATTTTTCTTACAAAGAAGATGCCGTTCTTAATATGGATCTTCCCGAATGCCTAAGTATCACCTGGTACGAATCCATATCCGGCGAGGAACTGAACCCTTATCGAAACCTCAAGTGTAATGTGATAAAGAGTTTTCTCGGAGGTTATAAGCCCTTTCGTGCCCTCATCCATCGAAACATTCCCATTCGGTCCATAGGTATCGAATATCGCCCCGACTTTTTCCATCAGGTTTTAAAGGACAGCTTCGGAACTTCTTACGAGGATCCCAGATCCGCCTTCAGGAGCATTGATGAAACCTCCGATTTTCCCGAAATGAAAAAGCTGCTTTGGGACATATGGAAGTATGATGGATCCGACTCTTCCGCAGCTCTTTACTACGACGCAAAAGCAAGAGAAGCCCTTTCCCTGATCTTTGAACATCACAGAAAACTGAACGAAAAAACCAAGGCTGTTCTCACTCCCGATGATACGGAATTATTGAAAAGCCTTGGTTTATACATCAACGATCATTATGCCGACAAGATCTCAATCGAATCCTTGGCAAAAATTGCCTGCATGGGTACCACCAAACTTAAAAGTGCCTTTAAAACATACTATGACATGACAGTAGCTGATTATATACAAAAAGTCAGGATCGACCATGCAGAGCATCTTCTGGCTTATACCGACCTACCCGTTTCCGAAGTTGCAAAAGCGGTGGGGTACGTTTCTCCCGGCCATTTTGCGGAACTCTTCAGCAACGCAAAGGGGTTGTTGCCCTTAAGTTATAGAAAAGCCTTTCAGAAACCCGAATGACCTTGCGCTTACGATGCCTGCAAAGAAACCATATGCGCGTAGGTACCGTTATTTTTCATAAGTGTTTCGTGGTCTCCGCTCTCTATGATCTCCCCGCCGGATACAACAAGTATCCGGTCTGCATCCCTGATGGTTTTTAGCCTGTGTGCGATGACCAGGAGAGTTTTATCCTTACACAATTCGGAAATAGCTTCCTGAATGGCTTTTTCATTATCCGCATCCACACTCGCGGTCGCTTCGTCAAGTATTACAATGGGTGCATCTTTAAGGATACATCTTGCTATGGAGATCCTCTGCTGCTCTCCGCCGGATAAAGAAGCACCCCCCTCTCCGATCACAGTGTCAAATCCCTCGGGAAGCTGCATGATGAAATCATAGCATCTGGCCTTCCTGGCAGCCTCTTCCACTTCTTCTCTTGTGGCATTCGGGCGTCCGATGGCAATGTTGTTGTATATGGTATCCTGAAAGAGATAGACTCTCTGAAACACCATACTGATCCGGTCCATGAGATCCCCCAGCGACACATTTCGTATATCTTCGCCATTTACAAGGATCCGCCCGCTCTTCACATCCCAGAAACGTGCAAGCAGGGACGCAATGGTCGACTTACCGCCTCCGGAAGGTCCTACAAGCGCTGTCATTTCGCCTTTATTAACCTTAAAAGAGACATTTTTCAACACATCTTTATCTGTATATGCAAAGCTCACATTATCGTAAACAATCTCAGCAGTCTTTCCGCCCTCGCGTGACTTGTCTGTAAATCTCCTTTTTCCATCGTCCTTTAACTCTTCTGCCGCAAACACTTCTTCTATCCTGTCAAGACTTGCGTTTGTTACCGTCAATCTCGCCATCTGTCCGTAATAACTCTTTATTGAAACAAACATGTCAAACAGGAAAAGAGACATGCCGACCATATACACGTTGGATACCTGTCCCGCATTAAACAGATAAGCGCATAATGCCAGCACCAGCGCGGTACCTATGCCAAAGGTCAGATAAAGAGCCCTTGCCCAGGGTCCGTAGGCCACTTCAAAATCTATGCTTTCCTTACAGCTTTTTTCAAATTCATCCGTAAGTCTTTTTGACTTTTCCCCAAGCATATTGTACGACTTGATGATTCCGATCCCTTCCGCGAAATCAAGTACTTCCTCCGTCAATGACTCACTGTCTTCCTGCTTGATGACCGAGTGCTTCAAAGTTGTTTTCAGCATCAGATTTCCGATCAGTATAAAGACCGCATCGATGAAAAGCGCAAGTAAACCAAGTCTTACATCCATTACAAACATCATGACGTTCATGAGCCCTTGCGAAATGATAAAAGTCACCAGCTCGGACAATACGCCCATGCAGTTTTCTTCGATGAACACCATGTCCGTGGCAAGTACGGAGCTCACTTTTCCGATATTTCCTTCAGTAAAATAGCCCATGGGAAGTTTTCTCAAATGATCACCGAGCCTCAGCCTCATGTCCGCAAACACCATGTAGCCCGTTGCGGATTGCAATACATTGGAAATATGCTCAAATACAGCCTCCAGTATCACACCGGCGAGGACTGTAACTCCCAGAACAACACATTTGGTCCTGTCCATCCGCCCCTGCATAAACCAGCTTATGCAAAAGAAGCACAGCATGAGCGGAGCCTTTAACATGAGTCCTTTCAAAAAAGCCGTTATATATGAGGCGCGGATACGTCCCTTATACTTTCCCGTAATCTTGATAAGTCTGTGCATTATCTTTAACATGATCCTACGCCTCCTTGATCTTCCATGTACTTGCCGAAACCGAAGCATCCCACAGCTTCTTGTATTCCGCGCAGCTTTCCAGCAGTTTTTCGTGTGTATCGGCGGCGATGCATTCGCCTTCCTTCATTACGCAGATCTTATCCGCGTTCTTGATGGTCGAAAGCCTGTGGGCGATAACAAGCACAGTCTTGTTCTTTATGATCTCATCAAGTGCCGCATTCATCTTTTCCTCATTCTCCGGATCCATGAACGCAGTCGCCTCGTCAAGTACGATTATGGGTGCATTCTTAAGTAGGGCCCTTGCCAAAGATATCCTCTGCCGTTCACCTCCGGAAAGCTGTTTTCCTCCGTCTCCGGCCTGTGTATCAATACCGGCAGGGAATCTTTCAAGGAACTCATTGCACTGTGCTCTTCTTGCCGCATCCAGTACTTCTTCTTTCGTAGCGTCCGGTCGTCCCATAAGGATATTTTCATACAAAGAGGTGTTGAACAGGAACTGCTCCTGAGAAACAAATGCCACCAGGTCGTTCAGCGCTTCAAGAGACATATCTGTTATATCCTGTCCTCCTATGGTGATATTTCCGGAATCGATGTCATAATAGTGCACCAGAAGTTTTGCGAGAGTTGACTTGCCGCTTCCGGATTCCCCCACCAGGGCGGTGGTGGTCCCCTGCTTAAGGGATATGCTCACACCATGCAGTACTTCCTTGTCCTCATAGGCAAAACGAACATCCTTGAATTCAACATCCAGATCCTTTCCCTTAAAACCCGATGTTCCTTCTTTAAGAGGAGGATGATCCATCATCTTTTCAAGTTCCGTGATCTTATAATCAAGCTGTGGGAATTTTCCCGCGAAATTGAGCGCTTTGAGCACAGAAGGTCCTACGGCAAATGACATGCAGAACACCAGCACCATTTTATCAAGAGCGATGGTTCCTCCAAGGACCAGTCCCGAACCGAAAGGCAGCATCAGAAGCACAAGGCAGGGGAGAACACTGGTATAGATCGCCATCCAGGGCCAGCACACCTTGTACCAGTCTATGGTGAAATCACGATAGCTCCTCACCACATCACCGAAGCGTTTATAGGAATCTCCGTCCTTATTAAACACCTTAACCACTTCCATGCCGTTTACATATTCGATGATGGTGTTGTTCATCTTCGCTGCGGATTCATAGTAGGCATTCATCTTCTCCATACCGGATTTCATCATCATGCCCATGGCAAACAGTCCCACCACCAGAGGAACAAGCGACATCAGTCCCAGACGCCAGTCTGTGATAAACATGAGTACAATGATTATGGTGGGGATCAGAGTGTTGGCTATACCCTCCGGAATGGCATGGGCAAGCAGCAACTCAACCTGATCGATATCATCCGTAAACACCTTCTTGATCCGCCCGGTCCCAAGCTCCTTGATGTTTCCGAGAGGCTGCTTTTCAAGCTTTTTCTGCAGCGATATTCTCAGATTCTTAAGGGTGTTATATGCACTGATATGCGAGAAGGTGAGCCCTTCCACATAGCTGAACGAATAGATCACTTCGCACACCGCCACAAAAGCCACACGAATCAGGATGAACGATGCATCTATGCTTTCTCCGCGGGTCAGGGGTGCAATTATCTGGTAAAGAAAATAATAGGGAACCACATTGGCAACAATGCCAACGGACATCATGACAGCCGCCCATACGGTATACTTCTTGTACTTGCCTATATACGGGGCTACTTTTTTAAACATTTTCAAATCCTCCTTTAATGGTTAGCATTTGCTAACCTGCATCTATTTTTTTAGCCGCCATATGGCGGCAAAAAATACTATCTCATACCTATTGCGCTCGCAAAATCAAAGAAGTGACATACGATCTTGCAATGCTCCTCGATCTTTTTCCAGGACATTCTATGTACAAAGGGTTCATAAACCGATGTCCAAAACGAAGTGCAGAGCACATGCATCTCATCCTTTGAGACCTCTGTCTTCGCAAGCCCTCTTCTTTTTGCTTCTCCGTAGTAATGCATATATGCATCTGTCATTCGAAGAGCAAATTCATGTCCGTAATTTTCATACGATGTGCCTGCGGATCTGTCAAGAAGAAGCACAAAATCTTCCCTGATATCCCAAAGCATACCGAACATTTCCAGCATCCGTTTTTCATCCATGATCCACACTTTACGGACTTCTTCATCCGTCAAAGTCGTAAGATCCACATCAACCCTGGAAACTATAAAAGAATCCAGCACCTCAACGGTATCCTTTACCAAAGCGCAGAAAAGTTCCTCTTTCCCTTTGTATCGCTTATAAACCGCTCCGGTCGTCACGCCCGCATTAACACAGATCGTCTTTAATTCCGCCTGAAGAAAACCATTTCGGAAAAACTCGTTTCGGGCGCTTTCAAGAATTTTAGGATCTATACTCGTATCGCGTACCGACATACTGCTCCTTTCGTAGCCCAACACCGATAATCAGATTATCGGTAATATAATTATCACTCCCATAGGGTTTTGTCAACACTTTTTTATCATAAAAAATGCACCTGCCGTATTTAATGCAGGTACATTCTTCTTTACTCCTCATAACTGATGAACCAGACTGCAATTCCAAGTGCCATCAGTATGCCCCCCACGGTGCGGAATATGAGGATCCACGGACTTCCCAAGATCCCGCTCTTAAAAACGTAACCAAACAAAACAATGCCGATGAGATCCACCATCGCCATTCCGTATACAATATATGGTCCGACTCCGAAAAGCGGAAGTTTCTGACCTTCCTTCATATAGTTCCTAAGCATAAAAACCTCACGCGTTAGCCAAGGCTAACTCAATTGCTATTATAGTTACTTGTTGCCAATTATCAAGTGTTTTTTGAAATTACAGGAAAACAAAAAGTGGCTAAGCTCTATGGTCAATAAAGCTTTAGCCACCCTATCGTTAGTCCGATTCTTAGAAACATCTCTCTTTCCGTTCTTTTTTACAACGTTCTATATTGCCGCAGCGATAACACAGTTCGTTATCGCATAATCCGTCTTTGTCAAAGAATGACCTGATATTATTTACCGTGGTCTCCGCTATGTTGTTCAGAGCTTCTTCCGTAAGGAACGCCTGATGCGACGTCACAATGACATTGGGCATGGATATAAGTCTCGCCAGAAGCTCATCATTAAGGATATGCCCTGACCTGTCCTCAAAGAAGATATCCGCCTCCTCCTCGTACACATCAAGACATGCAGCTCCCACTTTGCGGGCTTTGATGCCTTCCAAAAGTGCCTCGGCATCTATCAGGGCGCCTCTTGAAGTGTTTAAGATCACAACGCCCTTTTTCATCTTTGCTATGGCATCGGAGTTTATCATATGTCTGGTGTCATCCGTCAGCGGGCAGTGAAGGGATATGACATCGCTCCTTTCAAAAAGCTCATCCAACGTGACATATTCTATCCCGCTGTCCTTGGCAGGATATGCGTCATAAGCTATCACCTTCATCCCAAATCCACGACAGATATCAATAAATATACGTCCGATCTTTCCCGTGCCGATAATGCCTGCAGTCTTTCCATGAAGGTCAAAACCCGTCAGCCCGTTAAGGGAAAAATTGAACTCTCTTGTTCTGTTGTAGGCTTTATGGATCCGTCGTATCGAAGTAAGAAGAAGTGCCGCCGCGTGTTCTGCAACAGCATAAGGCGAATAGGCAGGCACATGTACCACGTGGAGTCTCCCGTATGCATGTTTCACGTCCACATTGTTATAGCCGGCGCACCTTAAAGCGATCATTTTTACTCCGTTGTCATAGAGTCTGTCGATCACTCTGTCGTTAACCGTATCATTAACGAACACACAGACTGCGTCGCTGCTCTTTGCAAGATCCGCCGTGTCTTCGTTCAGTTTCGTGTCAAAAAACTTGAATTCAACACCGTTTTCGCTTCCATACTGCTCGAATGACGGCTTGTCATATGCCTTTGCATCGAAAAATGCCACTCTGATCATATGCTTACCTCCTGTTTTACCTGACATAGTTCTATATTAACACGTATCAGGCCGCCTCTCAAATGAAATATTTGTAATCTTTAGCCGGTAGCATTAATTTACCTGTACCTTTTCTTCTATCTGCTCATTTCCGTCTGTATCCCCGTGCTCTTATGCGCCCTTATGACTTCCTCAAGTTCATTGCGGTCCGAAGAAGGAAGGTCGCCGGGGATCGTATTCTTAACCGCGCTGGCGGCATCGCCGAACTCAAGGGCTCTCAGATAATCCTCGGGATCGGACAGAAGCCCGTACAGGACACCTCCTACATACGCATCTCCGCTTCCGATGCGGTCCACGACCTCTATGCCCTTATAAGGCTCTTCGGTGTAGAATCTGTCATTCTTTGAACTGTAAATGACAGAACCAAAATCATGCACCTTGGGAGAATGGACTGTTCTCTGAGTCGACGCCACCACCGAGATCGGGTATTCGGTGGTGAAGCTCTTCATGATGTCCTCAAGAGAGCCCGTCTTTCCAAAAGTAAGCTGCGCCGTGGATTCGGAACAGAAGAAGATGTCAACCAAAGGAAGGATCTCTTCGATGCATTTTCTTGCTTCCTCTCCTGTCCAGAGATTGCCTCTGAAATTGACATCAAATGAAATGACGGCGCCCGCCTCTTTAAACCTCTTCATTACTGCTTCAACGACGAGGAGCTCCAGGCAGCCATGGACGAGATCGGCGCCGGTGCCCAGGTCAACAGGTACAAGGGTCTGGGAGAGATGAATCCCCAGCAGCTGTGGGAGACGACCATGAACCCTGATACCCGCGTGATGAAGCAGATAACGATCGAGGATGCGCTGCTGGCAGACCAGCTCTTCACCGTGCTCATGGGTGAGGAGGTCGAGCCCAGGAGGCAGTTCATCATAGACCATGCCCACGAGGCGATTAACCTGGATGTGTGATACCATGACCGAGGAAGACGTCACATCAAAGCTTCAGCCCAAGCTGATCACGCAGTCCGTAGAGAAGATGATGTCCAACTCCTACATCGACTACTCGATGTCGGTCATCATCGGGCGTGCCCTCCCGGACGCCCGCGACGGTCTCAAGCCCGTCCACAGGAGGATCCTCTACGCGATGAACGACCTGGGGATCTCCTACAGGTCTGCGCACAAGAAGTCCGCCAGGATCGTGGGAGAGGTCCTGGGTAAGTACCACCCCCACGGTGACAGCGCCGCATACGACGCCATGGTGAGGATGGCACAGCCATTCTCGCTCAGGTACCCGCTGGTGGACGGACAGGGTAACTTCGGTTCCGTCGACGGCGACTCGCCGGCGGCCATGAGGTACACCGAGGCCCGTCTCAGCAGGATGGCATCCGACCTCCTCGCCGATATCGAGAAGGATACGGTGGACATGGTCAGGAACTTCGACGAGTCCCTCTGGGAGCCGTCGGTGCTACCGTCCAAGTTCCCCAACCTCCTGCTCAACGGTTCGTCGGGAATCGCCGTCGGAATGGCGACGAACATACCCCCGCACAACTTCCGCGAGGTAGTGGACGCAATCAACTTCACCATCGACAATCCGGATGCTGACACATACCAGCTGATGGATTACATCAAGGGTCCCGACTTCCCCACCGGAGGTACCATCCACGGCATCTCCGGAATCGTCTCGGCGTACAGCACCGGACGCGGAAGGATCAGGGTACGTTCCAAGACCCACTACGAGACCATGTCCAACGGCAAGGTCGCCATCGTGGTCACCGAGATCCCGTACCAGGTCAACAAGGCCAAGCTGGTGGCGGAGATTGCCGACCGCGTCAAGAACAAGGAGATCGAGGGCATCACCGACCTGCGCGACGAGTCCGACAGGGACGGAATGCGCATAGTCATCGAGCTGCACAAGGACGCAATCGAGGACGTGGTCCTGGAGAACCTGTTCAAGTTCACCCAGATGCAGGTCACCTTCGGTATCATCAACCTCGCGCTGGTCGATGGGAAGCCCCAGGTGCTCACGCTCAAGCAGATGATCGAGCAGTACATCCTCCACAGGAAGTCCGTCGTGACCAGGAGGACCAAGTTCGACCTGGCCGAGGCGGAGAAGAAGGAGCACATCCTGGAGGCGTACATGGCCGCGTTCAACATGCTGGACGAGACCATCGAGCTCATCCGCAACTCCGCGGACACCGAGACCGCCAACGTCGGTCTGCAGGGTCTGCTGAGCATCGACGAGATACAGGCCAAGGCGATCCTGGACCTCAAACTCCAGAAGCTGACCGGTCTCGAGATTGACACGCTCAGGAAGGAGTACGACGAGAACACCCGCCTCATCGCCGACTACAAGGACATACTGGCACATGAGGGACGCATACTCGCGATCATCAAGGACGAGCTTAACGAGATGAAGGATGCCTACGGCGACGACAGGCGCACCGAGATCGGCGTCAACGACCTCGACGTCGACGAGGAGGACCTGATCCCCGAGGAGGATGTAGTAGTAACAATTACCGAGGACAACTACATCAAGCGCATCCCGCTGAGGACCTACAGGCAGCAGGGACGCGGCGGTGTCGGACTGGTCGGAATGCAGACCAAGGAGGAGGACACCGTTGTGAACATGTTCGTCACCAGTTCGCACAACTACGTGATGTTCGTAACCAACACCGGACGTCTGCTCTGGCTGAAGGGATACCGCATCCCCGAGGGCGGAAGGCAGTCCAAGGGCAAGCCCATCAACAACATCCTCTCGGACATACAGGACGGCGAGAAGGTGCTCAGCGTAATCTGCACCCGCGAGTTCACCGACGACAAGTACATCCTGTTCGCCACCAGGAACGGACTCATCAAGAGGACCCCGCTCTCCGCGTACGGCAACGTCCGCCAGAAAGGTATCAAGGCGATCAAGCTCGAGGACGACGACGAGCTGGTGGAGACCCATATCATCAACGGCGACGAGATGATCGTCCTGGCCACCAAGAACGGTCTCGCGGCCAAGTTCCCCGTCACCGAGGTGAAGGCCACCGGAAGGGACACCATGGGAGTGAAGGGAGTCACCCTCAACGAGGGCGACCGCGTCGTCTCCATGGCATCCGTGCATCCGGGCGACATGCTCCTGACCGTGTCCGAGAACGGATTCGGTAAGATCTCCGAGGTGGACGACTACCGTCTCACCCACCGCGGAAGCAAGGGAGTCATCACCATCAAGACCACCGAGAGGAACGGCTGCGTCGTATCCGTCAAGAGGGTGGAGGCCGAGAACGAGCTCATCCTCACCAGCGAGGCGGGCAAGATGCTGCGCATCCGCGTGGCCGACATCAGGGTCACCGGACGCAACGCCGCCGGAGTGAAGGTCATGGACCTGCGCGACGGCGACAAGGTGACCGCGCTCCAGCCGGTGGACAGCTCAGAGGTGCCCGAAGAGGATGGCGAACCTGCCGAGACCCAGGAATGAGGCGGTGCTGACCGCGGTCCTCCTGATCGCGGCGGCGACCGCTTTCGCCGCATCGGCGATAGGATGGAACGGGACCGCCGACTGGTGGTTCTACTCCACCGTCGCCCTGGGCGGCCTGCTGATACTGGCGGCTGCCCTCACCCTCGCCCACCTGTTCGCTATCCGCGACCTGGAGAACGACGTGAGGGTGTCCGTCCTGTTCGTCAAGAGGGACGAGTTCGTCAAGGAGCCCCCGATCCGCGGGAAGGGCCCCGTGGAATGACCGTCTGGGTCATTCATTTTCCATGGGTGCCCCGAAACACATTTTCCGTTCGTCCAGCTATGGAAACGCTTTAATAACAATGCGTAATAATGGGAATCACTCGCCGTGGTACCTCGGTTGGGAGAGTGCAAGACTGAAGATCTTGAAGTCGCTGGTTCGAGCCCGGCTCACGGCACCATACTTCTCAAAAAAACAGTGAGCGGAACATGACCCCAATCGGATTTGAAGGACATCGCATGTTCCGGGAGGTCGTCTGATGTCCGAGGAGGAGATCCTGCTGGACGTGGATTCCGACGAGTACACCCTCGGCCAGATAATGCAGATGGTCAACAGGTATC
>JAILRC010000038.1 GCA_024698485.1 Lachnospiraceae bacterium
TCAGATCATTTTCCATCATTCATCCCTCAAAAATGCCTTTACTCTGCCAAGAGCAGCCTCTCCGTCTTTTCTCCCAAGCATATAGGTGGCCGTGAGTTTCGCCGTGTCGTGCTCTATCCTTCCTGCCTGAGGAGCCTCGCCGGGACGTATGATAAGAGCCTTTCCCTCTTCGGAAAGCTGCCTGCAGACTTCCAGTTCGCGATTGTAATCCTCATGGCGATGGGCCAGAGTGTTCAAAAATTCAGGGTGTTTTCTGTATCTGATCTTTTCAAGAGGGTAAAGGGTCTCAGGTTTCTTTTGATAGCCCTCGGGTCTTGTAAGGATGACGATGTTCTTCTCATATCCCATGTTCATGGCCGCTTCCACCGGAATGGAATCCGCTATGCCGCCGTCAAGATACCTCCTGCCTTCGATGATCACATCTCTCGACACCATGGGCATGGAAGCCGAAGCCCTCACCCATTCCATGTCTTCACGGTCCATTTTTTCAAGTTTTTTATAAACCGCTTTTCCCGTTTCCACATCGGTCGCAACGACGTAGAACTCCTTTTCGCTTTTTCTGAAGCTTTCAAAGTCAAAGGGATCCAGTTTTTCCGGAAGTTCATGGTAGCAGAACTCGTAGCCGTAGATGTCTCCGGTCATAAGCAGAGATCTGAAGGAGCAGTATCTGGGATCCTTCGCGAATCTGATGTTGTATCTCAGGGTTCTTTCAATCTGTCCCGAGATGTAATTGCACCCGAAGCAGGCTCCTGCGGAAACCCCCATGAGCATATCCGTCTCTATCCCGTTTTCCATGAAAACATCCAGAACACCGGCGGTGTATATGCCACGCATTGCTCCGCCTTCACATACAATTCCTTTTTTACCCATTTTTACCTCCTAAAACCTGCATTATATAAGGTCATTCGTTTTGACATCAAAAGCCACGGATCAATCTTCCGAAACATCAGTTGCATTGTCATAGTCATCAAGAAAGTTGTGCATCACGCCATGCTGCTTATATGCGATCACAGTACTCAGGTTTACATTCGTCACACTGTTGAATATGTTGCTTTCTACATATTGATTGGTCTTCTTCATCTCGCGTATCAGTTTCTTCACTTCAAGACGGCTGGACTGGGATTGTCCGTCGGAATCACAGGAAGAACACGTGTCAGTAAACTTACACGCGCACTGAATGAAATGAAGTCCGTTGTAATCCCGCCATGCCTTGATGTCATCTTCCCTGACATAATAGAGAGGTCTTATGAGTTCCATCCCCTCAAAGTTGGTGGAATGAAGTTTGGGCATCATGGTCTGGACCTGAGCGCCGTAGAGCATGCCCATGAGTATGGTCTCAATGACATCGTCGTAATGATGTCCAAGGGCGATCTTGTTACACCCCATCTCCTTTGCCTTGCTGTAGAGATGGCCTCTTCTCATCCTGGCACAGAGATAGCAGGGGGATTTTTGTACATTGAAGACCGAATCAAAAATGTCGGATTCATAGTACACTGCGGGAATGCCCAGGCGTTCCGCATTCTTTTCGATGAGTTTGCGGTTTTCGGGGCTGTAACCCGGATCCATGATGAGGAACTTGACTTCAAATTCGAATTTGTTGTGTCGCTTCAGTTCCTGAAAACACTTAGCCATGAGCATGGAATCCTTGCCTCCGGAAATGCAGACGCAGATGGAGTCCCCGGGTTTCACCAGTTCATATTCCCTCACGGCCTTTGTAAACTTGCAGAATATGCTCTTATGGAATTTCTTCCTTAAACTCAGTTCTATGTCTTCGGCGGTGGGTTTTGCTTCCCCGTCCTCTTTTTCGTCGATCTCGGACATGAGCCATCCCATGTAGCCTTCTTCAAGATGATCCGCGTCAATGCCCTCTTCTTTAAGTTTCTCCACCGCAAGAGCGCTGGCTTCTCCACGCTTGCAGTACACCAGTACTTTTTTGCCTCTGAAACCTTCGATCCGATCCTCAAGTTCCGCAAGAGGGATGTTCACGCTCCCGGGAATGTTTCCGTAGTTATATGCGGTATTGTCCCGCACATCCACCAGCATAATGTCCGCCGTATTCAGTTTTTTAAACTCAGATATTTTCATAATGATGGGATTATAACGCGGTTCACAATGAAGGTCAAGACAGACAGAAAGCCTCAAAACAATACAATGGGGTCCCTCCCCTGCTTTGCAGCGGTCCTCCCCATTGTCAAAAAAAAATCCCCGGAGAAGACTCTCCGGGGAATGATTTCATCACTGCTTCTTGCCCCGGTTGGCAACAGCTTGTTCCATTCGCTTTCACCTTTCAAACTTATTTTCTCTTATAGGTCTTGTTGTAGATGAAGACCATGAACAATGTGCACACAACAATGCCGCAGACAACATAGATCAGCATGGCGTTCATTTCGAGATCGTGTCCGAACATGAACTGTTTAAAGGAGAAAGCGCCTTTAAGAGCCTCCACGAACTTTCCGTCATCCAGTCCGCCGATCCTTGAATCCATCCTGTCAAGAATGTCGTTAAGAAGAACATTCCTGATGAGAGTGGTCACGTGGGATCCGGGGAAGAGGCTGCAAAAAGTCTGTATGCCTTCCGAAAACTGAGAAACGGGAATGTAAGCTCCGATGACAAAACCTGCGCCTGCGGAAAGGATTCCGAAGAAAGCTCCGAGGGCCGAGGATGTCTTGAACATCAGAACCACCATCATGAAGACAGCCGTTCCCGAAACAGAACCCAAAGCCACTATGCCATAGGCTGCAGCTACTCCGAGAGGAGTAATGTAAAGGCCGTCCATGGCTTTCAGGATCAAAAGACCCGCCGTGAGGATGATACCCGTCATTATGATGGAAGACAGAGCGGAAGCAGTGTAATAAGAAAGAACGATCTGCCATCTTTTTAAAGGAGTTGCAGCAATGTCATAGTCCACTTTTCTCTCCCTGTCGTTCACAACAGTGGACAGGCAGTAGAAAGGAACAGTGATCATAGCCGAACCCAGAACGCCCACAAGCATCACAAGATTGGCAAAGGAATTGATATCATTGTCTGTAATAAGACTTTCAAGTCCGGGAAATTCTCTTATGGCGGAGTGCAGTGCATCAGTGTAGGTGCCCTTGATGAAGAGAAGATAGAGTGCAAACACTATAATTGATGTGAGCATCGAAAAAAGCACCGATTGTTTGTTTTTAAAGAAGATAAGGAGATTCCTTTTTGTAAAGCCTAAGAATTTATTCATACTATTCCAACGTCCTTCCTGTGAGGTTTAAAAATACATCGTCCATACTGCCCTTGACCACTTCATAATCTGTGATCGCGTCTCTGTTTTCGTATAAGAAATCGGTAATGTTCTCCTTGAACACTATATTGTAATGATCCGAGTCATAGGTGAATTCCTTCCCCTTAAGCAGTTCGTCCGCTTCGTGACTCTTTGCCGTGTACCACACCAGTCTGGAGCTGGCGTAACGGCTCTTGAGATTGGAGGGAGTGTCCTGTACCAGAAGCTGTCCCTTGTCCAGGATGACCACACTGTCCGCATCCCTTGTTTCTTCCATATAGTGAGTGGTAAGGAAGATTGTCATCTTCTTTTCCCTTCTCAGGAAATCGATGTAATCCCATACGATCTTTCTGGATTTTGGATCGAGACCCGTTGTGGGCTCATCAAGGAAAAGGATCCTGGGCTTGTTCAAAAGCGCCCTCATAATGTCCACTCTCCTTCTCTGACCGCCGGAAAGTTCTCCGTATTTCCTGTTCAGTATCTCGTCCAGTTCGAATTTATCCTTAAAAGGCAAAAGTCTCTTTTCGATCTCTTTCTTTGTAAGTCCGTAGTAAGCGCCTCTGGTGTAAAGGTTTTCCTTCACCGTGAGTTCCTGATCCAGTACCGAGTTCTGAAAAACTATGCCTATACTGTTTCTGATCTCATCATCATTCTTGCCCAGTTCATAGTCGAAGATCTTCACTTCCCCCGAAGTTTTTTCAAGTATGGTGCTTAAGATATTGATGGTGGTGGATTTTCCCGCTCCGTTCTCTCCCAGGAAAGCGAAGAGTTCTCCCTCTTTCACCTCAAAAGAGATCCCCTTTACCGCCGTCAGATCCTTGTATTTTTTTGTAAGATTCTTAACTGTTATCGCGTTCATCAGTCCGTCCTTTCTTTTTGTGTTTCCGTGTTTTTCTTTGTTGATCACATACTACCACATCTTCCGACAAAAAAAAGAGCAACGCCACCAACAGGCAAAAACCTGCTACTGAGTTGCACTTTCTTTTATGTGTCCGTCTTTTTATTCTTCGTCTCTTATGCCTTCAAGGGCTTCATTTATCTTCTTTTCGTCGGATTTCATAAGCCACCATGATGCAGCCCACACAAAGAAGTAGATGACAACATACATGAGGGAAATGATCAAAAAGCCCGCGACCGTATCATACCAGTCAAAGACAGTTGCACAGCCCATGACTATGCCCCAGACACAGAAGAAATGAAGGATCACCCTGACATACGCCTGCCTCTTGGAAAGTTTTTCATTGTCCACAAGAAGAATGGAAGGGACAGAGCTCAAAAATCCCGTGGCGATAATGGACAAAGGAATGTACCACTGCCATTCGAAGTACTTGTCGTCTCCCATGAAATGAGTGATGAGCGCCTCCAGCCCCAGACCAAACAATATAGCCGAAGACACCATCATGGTCTGATTGAATACTAATTTCAACTTATTCATTACAATCCCAGCTTTCTTTTAAGATCTTTAACATAACTCCTGGAGATCACTATGGTCTCTCCGTTCAGCAGTTCCGCGTTCATACGCCCGTTGAGTTCGGAGTGAACGGATTTTATCTTTCTGATGTTCACTATCAGGGCTTTGGAGCATCTGAAATAATCGGCGTTCAACATCTCTTCCAGTTCGTAGAGCCTGTATCTCGTCTCATAGCAGTTTTCCTTGGTGTACACATAACTCCTCTTGTCCACTGATTCCACGTAATAGATCTTGTCTGTCCTTATCATATAAGTTTCGTTGTCTTTTACGGCTGAAAGGCTTCTGCAGTTGTTTTCAAGCATATCCACAGCACTCTTGATGTTTTCCGTGACTTCCCTTACCTTGAGAGTTGCTTTTTCGTCATCTTCGGTTGTTACATACTCAAGTTCAACCTTCATGTTTTTGTCCTTTCGGTTATTTCTTTAATTATGGCACAAAAACACCGCCTTTGCAACCCGAGGGTCACGAAGGCGGCAAGCAGATCTTATTGTTGTTACTGCTCACATAAGTTTTGCATTGCGCAGAGTGCAATATATGTAATTACCTTCCCAGTAGGTGTCGAAGGTTCCCCCCACGGTACAGGTCTCACCGTCTGAAGGGTAGTCCCCGGGGCAAGCGTAGTCCTCCGTCAGCACGAACTCTATGCCCTGAGAACAGCAGGCCGTAGCATCCATGATGATGCACGCATAATAGTAGATGTCCCTGTCTTCGTCATGAAGGCTGCTGGAAATCCCGGTCATCTTGACCTTTTTCCCCACATATTTTTCAGGGTATACCATCATGTCATATACAGTGGAATAGACAAGTGTGGCAGACATTCTTGTAAGGTCGATGTCGTAACCTTCTTCCGTGTTTACGGCTTCTGCGGGAAGTTCCGCATCTTCGGGCAGGGGCGCGTTGTGATTCAAGCCGCTCTGCTTTCCCGTCGGAACCGTTCCCGTCTCCTTGTCATAGTAGATTTCCTCGTTATTGTTGTTCTTTTTCCTGTTTTCTTCTTCCATCATCTTAAGAAGAACATCATCCACAGTGTTTGTCTTACCCGATCTGCTCTTCACCCGATCTCCGGAATTGCCGCAAGCCGTGATCAAAAAGAGTGCAACAATGATAAGAACAAAAATTATTCTTTTTCTCATGCCGAAAGCCCTCCTTTTACAAAACCCGCCAGCGAACACAGCCCGAAAGCTACCACATCCGTCACCACTATGGTGGAGCCCACGGGAGTCCCCGCAAGGATCGAGATCACGATCCCGAAGAAAGCACAGACCACCGAAAGTATCGCCGAACATACTGTCACTTTCTTAAAATCCTTGAATATCCTCATGGCAGAAAGAGCCGGAAAGATCACAAGAGCAGAGATCAAAAGGGATCCTACAAGGTTCATGGCCAGCACTATGATGACAGCTGTCACCACCGCCACCATGAGGTTGTAGGCTTCCGCCTTCACTCCCGTGGCCTTGGAAAAGTCCTCGTCAAAAGTCACCGCAAATATCTTGTTATAGAAAACAACGAATATGGCCACCACCGCCACCGACAGCACAGCGCAGATCAAAACCTCGCCTTTGGTAAGTGTCAGTATGGAAGTGGATCCGAAGAGAGTGCTGCACACATCTCCCGACAGGTTGGAAGACGTAGAGAAGATGTTCATGAGCAGATAGCCGAAGGCAAGCGCCCCCACAGATATCATGGCTATGGCCGCATCACCTTTTATCTTCGTGTTCTGCCCCGTTCTTAAAAGCAACACGGCTCCAAAAATCGTCACGATCAGCACCAAAGGCATATCATTGGAAAGGTTCAACACCGCCGCAATGGCCATGGCTCCGAAAGCAACATGGGAAAGGCCGTCTCCGATGTAGGAAAAGCGCTTCAGCACCAGAGTGACCCCCAAAAGTGAAGAACAGAGAGCAATGAGAACTCCAACTATCAAAGCATATCTCACGAAGGGATATTCCAGATACAAACCCAGTTTATCTATCATTTTCAATTCCTCCCTGTTGCAATAGAAAGATCTTGCCTTCCTCACTTTTTAGATAATCTTCTTTGGTCCCGAAAAACAACGTAGTCCCGATGTGAAGGATATGATCCGCATATCTCACTGCGGCGGACAGGTCATGGGAGATCATGATCAAAATGATCCCCTCTTTGTTGATCTGCCGGATGAGGCTGTACATCTCAGCCGTCACTTTGGGATCAAGCCCCGAAACAGGTTCATCCAGGAGAAGGATCTTTCTCGCAGAACACAACGCCCTTGCCAGGAGCACTCGCTGCTGCTGACCGCCGGAGAGTTCACGGTAGCAGCGTTTTTCAAGATCGGTGATCCCCATGCGTTCCATGTTTTCTCTTGCGAGAGCTTTTTCTTCCTTGTTGTAAAAAGGTCTTAGTCCCGCTCTGGCCTGACAGCCGGAAAGCACGATCTCCCATACCGACGCCGGAAAATCCTTCTGTACCACTGTCTGCTGGGGAAGATAGCCGATCTCGTTTTTTTTGAGGCCGTCTCCGAAAATGATCTCACCCGCCAAAGGTTCCCGGAGTCCCAGCAGAGTCTTCATCAAAGTGGACTTTCCCGATCCGTTCTCTCCCACAACGCAGAAATAATCCCCTGCATTCACGGTAAAATTCAGTTTTTCGGTAATAGCCCGTCCTTCATATCCCAATGACAGGTCCCGGACAGTGATGAGTGCCATGATCCTTCCTCCTGTATATAACTTCGCCTACTTTAATGCTTCCTTAAGAACATCGAGATTCTTTTCCATTATTGAAAGATATGTGGTTCCTTTTTCAACATCGGAAGAAGTTGTGGACTGCATGGAATCCATGGTCAGCACCTTCTGATCCTTTGTCTTTGTGTTCTGAACAATGGTCTCGGCTATCTTATGATTTTTTCCTTCAATGGTCAGAACCGTTTTAAGTCCGAGTTCATCTACCTTTTTTGACAGGAAGGTGATGGTCTCGAAACTTGCCTCGGTCTCTGCGGAGCATCCTACAAAAGCTGCATAATATGAAAGTTCGTAATCATCCGTAAAGTAACGGAAAGGGAAACGGTCTCCGAAAAGAACGGTCTTGACCTTTGCTGAATCAACGGCATCGGAGAACTTCTTATCCAGAGCATATAATTTCTCATTGTAATCCTTGGCATTCTTTTTATATGCCTCGGAGTTCTTTTCATCGATCTTTCCGAGAGCCTCCGCGATCTCTGTTACAATGACCGAAGCGCTGCGAAGGGACAGCCAAACATGCTCGTCATATTCCGTCTCGCCTTCTTCATGGTGATGATCGTGGTCGTGATCTTCTCCTTCTTCGTGTTCATGGTCGTGATCCTCGTCTTCATCATGGTCATGATCATGCTCCTCGTCTTCCCCCTGCATACCTTCAACCATCTCCTCTTCCTTAACGGAATCGCCTAAAACTTCAAGAAGGTTGATGACCACCATATTCTTGTTGACAGCTTCTTTAAGAGCATCGTCCACCCATTCGTCGGACTCGCCGCCCACGTATATAAAAAGATCGCATGCTGAGATCTTTAAAATGTCCGCTGCTGTGGGCTGATAACTGTGAAGATCCACTCCCTTGTCAAGGAGCATGGTGATCTCCGCATTGTCTGCCTTGTCTCCCAGCACATTCTTTACCCAGTCATATTCAGGGAAAATAGTGGTCACAATGCTGAGTTTTCCATTCTTTCCCGCATCTTTCCCGCCACAGCCGGAAAGAGTTGAAAGTACCAAAACAAGGGCAACAAAAAGGGATATAATTTTTTTCATGTAATAAGTTCCTCCAATTAACTATGTATAAAGATACAACGATATATGCATAATTATAGGAGTTTAATCGTTCAAACGGATCTTTCTGGAAACGAGAGTATCCTCACAGAATATATGTTCTGTAGCAGAAAAAACAGAAAAAGAGAAAACCGTAAGCGCAGCAAGGACCACAGCAAAGGTGACTCCGGCAGAGAGTCTGCGCACAATTCCTGTGCACAGTTCTATGCTCTCGCATATGGGGCAGTTCTCCTCATGGCATTGATGTCCCACTTCCTTTGCAAGGAAGAAAAAAGAACAGAGTACGGCAGAAAGCATCATGATAGCCATGATGCCCGCCAATACCCTGTTTAAATTTTTATTTGTTTTTCCTTGCATGTTCCTTGCTCAACCTTTCAAGGAATGCATTTTAATATAAGTACATATAAAAGTCAACCACGATTTGCAAAACATTTGCAAATCTTTCATAACCGATATCAGCCATTGTTTCAGCTCGCCAAGTCCCTTCTGTTGTACACCGCAAAGGCAGCTCCGTAAGAGATGACTCCCACTGCAACCGCTACGATCACCGCTGCCGTCTTTGTCTCCGCTCCCGAAAAGATCTCCGAGGCGTTCACATAGGAATAGGGTCCGAGGACGAGAGCGTCCTTAAGATCCGGCACCACTCTTCCGATAAGATCGTAGAAATAGCAAAGGAGCACCAGAGCCAGCCCAAGTCCCGTACGGTTCTTGCGTGAGAAGGCTGAAACCAGGAAGCATATGCCTCCAATCTCAAAATTCATGAGGAGCATCATTCCCATGAACTTCATGAAATCACCCACAGGCATTTCTTCGTTTAAAGCCGCAAAGCCCAGCGCATACATGGCTCCGCACACAACGGTGAAACCTATGAGGGCAGCGACCACGCATATGCCCTTTGCGGCGATCACCTTGATCCTTGAAACGGGAAGGGCCATAAGAAACTCTCCCGTGTGGCTCTCCTCTTCCTTGGAGATGATGCCCACAGCCAGGATGGCAGCAAACATCGCACTGCCGAGACCATGGACCGTCCCCACTTCCGTGGCAAAGTATCCTGTGAGGGTTGCTATGCTCAAGGTGCTCATTCCAAAAGCATCCGAAAAGGCTCCCATGTCCGAAAAGGCATCTGCCATCTGCTGCATCTCTCCCTGCATGCTCTGATACAGAAGGATGCAAAGGAGGCCCATGGTTCCCACTGACAGGCTCCATATCAAAAACGATCCGAGATTCAATTTCATTTCTTTAAAAATGATAGCTTTCATTGTCTTCCTCCTTCATCAGTCCCTGTAAAAATCAAGGAATTCTTCGTCGCCGATCTTGGGCGAATCCAGCATTATGAGTTTTCCTTCCCTCATGATGGCCGCATGTCTGCAGTATTTGTTCACCTCGGTCAGAACATGAGTGGAAAGAAGACAGGTGGTTCCTTCACTTACATATCCCTCGATCAGATCAAAGAAGGTCTTTTGCATTAGAGGATCGAGACCGCCGGTGGGTTCATCGAAAATGAAGACCTTGGGTTTGTGCTGCATGGCGCAGACTATGCTGACCTTCTTACGATTGCCCAGAGAAAGATTTCTGATCTTCTTTTTGGTATCAACCTTCAGTGCCTCACAGAGCTTTGCCGCTTCTTCCGAGCAGTCGAGTCCCCTTACATCCGCCGCATATCTGATTGCATCCTCAACGCTCATGGAACCGTAGAACCATGCTTCAGAGGGCATATAGCCCACATTTTTAAGGATCTCTTCATGATCTTTCACACTGTCCATTCCCAGGATCTTGATGTTCCCTTCGGAAAATCTCAAAAAGCCCAGCATTGAACGGATGGTGGTGGACTTTCCCGCTCCGTTGGGCCCAAGAAATCCGAATATGTCTCCCTTGTCAACAATAAGGGAAACGTCTTCCACGCCTTTATGTTTTCCGTAATTCTTTGTGAGATGGTTTATCTCTATAACATGTTCCATATAGTTTTCCTTTCTCCATGAACGGGTGAGTTGTTTTCGAAAACGCCCGGAACTGAAATGTCCCCTTGGGTTGATCTAAGAATAGCAGAAACAAAAAACGGGAGCAATACACGCTCCCGTAAGATGCACTTTACAGACTGTAAGCTTCACTTTTGGTGTCTTGTCTGGAACAGTCTCAGTTCTTCGTTCAGTTTTTTATCATCTATGCGCCGCTTCGACTTGTAGATGAAATAGACACAGACGTAGGTGATGAGAATGTAGGCTGCAAGGATCAGGGTCACAAGAACATTGCCGTCAAACCACTTTCCGAAGAAGGAAACGGCTCCGTAAAGCCCCGTGCAGACAGTCATCCCCACCCATTCCCTGACTCCAAGTTTCTCCGCCTCGTCAAAGTTCCGGAGAAGGTAGACCTGAATGTAACCTATGATATAGCAGGTGAAGATCATCTCGGTCATATGTATGATGTCCGCAGACATATCGCCATTTATCATCCTGTAAACACAATAGAAAAAGAGAATGGCAAAGAAGTAGAGGCAGGCTTTGAATTCGATGCCGATCTCTTTGGTGAGATATCTTTCCCAAAGGGTTGTTTTTTTACCGTCTTTCATCACTTCTCTCCTTTCAACAGTTTTCTGAATTCCGAGGCATATCTTCTGGAAATGATGATGTGCTCTCCGCCCTCCATGGACGCGTCTATCCTGTTGGAGGAAAGACTTTTAAGGGATGCCACACGGTTCACATTGATCACCATGGATTTGCTGCATCTGAAAAAAATCTCGTTGTCCGCTTCCAACATGAAAGAATTCAGGGAGCCTTCAAGCCGCAGCACCTTGTCCGTGGTATAGGCAAAAACCTTATCATCCACGGATTCCAGATAAAGAACATCATCGTAGTTCACGCATATGCTTTCTTCATCCGTTCTTCCCCAGAGTTTGCCGCTGTCTCCCCGGAGGATACCGATTATTCTGTTCAGGGGAGAAGTAAGTTCACGATAGCGTATGGTAACGCTGTCCTCACCTTCCGTGATCTGTTTGATATCTATCTTCATAAAGAACTCCGGTCAGGTCCTGTCTTTTATCTCTTAAAGAAACTGTCCAGTTTTTTCAAAAGATTCTCTTTATCTATGGTCTTAAGAAGATAATCCGCAGGTTTCAGTCCCACAACCGACATGACGCTTTCCTTGTCACTGTGTCCCGTAAGGAACATGACCGGAATGTTGCCCGTATCGGTGTCATTTTTCAGCATGGAGAGCACCTGGGGACCGTTGGCTATGGGCATCTCATAGTCCAGAAGGATCAGATCCACCTTCTTTTTTGCCAGGTAGCTGATGGCCTGAACTCCGTTCACTGCCATGCCCACGTGATATTTGTCCTTTAACCACTCAAAAACGGATCTCATATAGGTGATATCATCATCCACGATCAAAATGGACTTCTTCCTGTTCTCTCCTTCGGAGTCATCCATGCAGGCGGTGATCCGCTTAATGAGCCGATCCATGTCCAAAGGTCTCTGGAACCACTCAAGTACCGCATTTTCCGGAATAACTTTTGTAACGATCTCGTATTGAGCCTGATCACCGATGAGTATCAGTCCCACTCCCTTGTCCTGCACAGTGTCATTCAGATAGACAAGAGTGTTGGGTATGGCTTCCAGTTCCTCACTCATGAAAAGGATCACCAATTCCATATCATCCGCAAAGGCTCCGATCTCCTTTACACCGGGATGAGCAAACTCGGACTGTATGCCCGTGCTGTCAAGCTTTGTAATGAGACTTCTGGCAAGAAAAGTATCCGATGCGCTGACGATTACGACTTTTCCGTCGATCATTGATCTGTTCATTTCTTCTTCTCCCTCTGATCATTAGTCCCTCAGGACTTTATTTCCTCTACCTCTCCCATTGCCAGGACGATACCGTCCCAGTCAAGTTCCGTAAGAAGTTTTTCTATCCTTGATACCATTTTATCATCTTCCGGCTTTAAACGGTAGTCCCTAAGAGATTTTAAAAGACTGTCCATAAGACCGTAGTCCATGGTCCTTGCCACTTCCAGTATGGTCTGATAGGCATCCTTCAACGCTTCGGGCTCGATCTCCGGCAAAGGTCTGTCCTTGGCATCAAATTCCTTAAGGTGCTCATCCAGTTCATGATACCCGGAAAGAAGCTTTTCGTTGTTTTCGGAAATGAAATCCATGTTTTCTTCCTTCCCGGCTTTTTCCAGTTTTTCCGCCAGAGCCGACAGTTCCGCAGCTCCTATGATCCTTGCGGAGCTCTTAAGAGCATGGACCTTAATGGTATAGTTCTTTATATCATTTTCTCTGTATAGTTTAAGTATCTCCTCCGCCTTATCCTTCGCTGTCCTGTGGAATACCTCAAGCACGGAAAGATAGCCTTCAGCCGATCCGCAGTTTGTGAGTCCCGCTTCCGCGTTTATCTCCGGAACCTTAAAGATCCATGCGGGGAGCTGAAGGTTTTCGGTCTCTTCTTCCTTTTTCTCTTCTTCCGGGGAGAATTCCTCTCCCTCTTTTTTCACCTTCTCGGGAGGAAGGAGTTCCAACAACATTCTTTCAAGTCTGGTTCCGTCAATGGGTTTTGAAAGATACTCGGTAAATCCCGCTGCCAGATACATTTCTCTTGCACCCGAAACCGCGTTTGCTGTCAGCGCCACTGCGGGAGTCGAAATGTTCTTTCCTTCTTTCCTCATGGCTTCCAGAGTTTCTATGCCGTCCATGTAGGGCATCATGTGATCGATGTAGACCACGTCATATCTGTTCTTAGCCGCCAGCACCAGTGCTTCTTCTCCCGAACTTGCGGTGTCGATCTTTACCAGCGTTCTCTTTAAAAGTCCTCTGAAGACCGTAAGGTTTATCTCTGTATCATCTACCACCAGGATCCTTGCGGAAGGTGCATGGAACAGTTCACAATAGGTTCTTGAGCCGGTTCTGGCAGCTCCGTATCTTTTGGCATAGTCACCGATCTCATTTTCGGAAGCCACTTCCTGATCCACCTCGAAACTGAAGCAGGACCCCTTGCCATATTCCGTCTGAACCTCCAGTTTACTTCCCATGAGATCCAGCAACTGGCGTGTGATGCTCATTCCGAGGCCCGTACCCTCAATGGTACGATTTCTCTTTTCTTCAATACGCTCATAGGGCGAGAAGAGCTTTTCCATCTCTTCTTTACGAATTCCTATGCCCGTGTCTTCCACTGCGAACCCGAGAGAGATCACAGGTTTCCTTCCCTCTCCTCCCGAAAACTTTTTCTTAAAAGAAACCGTAAAGTTCACGGAGCCTTTTTCCGTATATTTCACGGCATTGGTGAGAATGTTCATGACACATTGTCTTACACGGATCTCATCACCTATCAAAAGATGAGGTATGTGTTCATCAACCTTCACTTCAAATCTGAGTCCCTTCTTAAGAGCTCTCTCTTTGATCATATTCACCACATCGTTGATCATGGAAGAAAGTTCATACTGGACAGGCAGTATCTGTATCTTTCCCTCCTCCACTTTGGAGAAGTCCAGGATGTCATTGATCAGCGAAAGCAAAGTCTTTCCCGCCGCCATGATATCATTGGCATAAGAACGTATGGTCTCATCCTCCGTTTCCCGGATTATCATCTCATCCATTCCAAGAACGGCGTTTATGGGAGTACGGATCTCATGGGACATATTGGCAAGGAAACGGCTCTTGGCCACATTTGCACGATCCGCCACTGTCCTCTGTCTCTCCAGCATTTCCATGTAGCGTATGTGTTCCGTCTCATCCTTAAGGGCATATAACGTCCCGAAGATCTCGCCTTTATGGATCAACCGGTTTTCTTCGGGCTTGTACAGCCTTCCGTTTATCTCTATATTCTCGTTGTTGTCCACCGCCTGTTTAAGGCTTCTTAAGACCCTGTCCGGTCCCGGTGTTTCCACAACTTCGTTTTCATCTTTCTTATCCGCATTTTCGGTTGTAAGGACCTCGGTAAACAGATCCTTTTCCGGATTTAATTCCGGGTAAAGCTTAAGGGCAGGTTCGTTAACATACTTAATGATACCTTCATTGTCCACTGCCACTATGCCTTCGGAAATACGGTCTACGATGAATTCCTTTGCTATCTCTCCCGTTCCCAAGAGGTCAAAAGAAATGATGGCGATGAGCATGAAAATGGTTCCGATGAAGTAACCTACAGTCATCACATCATAGCCATTGGTGATCTTGTTTATACCAAACACCTGAAGTGCAAAGAAGAAGGTTTCGGTCATAACGGCTATGAGGACCACCAGTATCCTGTGCTTCACTTTTTTACTCTTTTCGTTTCCGTAAGCGTTCAAAAGCAGTGTGATGCCCACAACGATATATACGATGTTCATGGCCATGAACAGATGGTGGAGGATGCCGTTTCCGTGCTCGATCCTTGAAAAAGAACTGTCGGTGATGTATACGATGTCTTTATAATAAAGGGAATGCTGCTCAACGATGAGTACAGCTCCGTACAAACCTATGTGAACAAGCATCAATATGCGTTTAAGTATCTCATTGACCCTGACCCGGACAAATTCCAGAGCAAAAAGGAAAATGAAAAAGGTATAGAAGGTTTTTCCCAGATAGGAAAATTTTACCGAATTCAGGATCCCTTCGGGGGTTTTGGATGTGATCTGAAGAAGATAGCCCAGATTGTTCAAAAGCGCACACATGCTGCTCATGAGAAGATATGAATGGATGGGCTTTCTGAGATTCTTGAATATGAACCAGCATTCTATAAAAAGACAAAAGATAACGACAAACTGAACAGAAAAAAACAATTCGCGCAAAACAAGTTCCTCCTCCCCGAAATCCGTAAAAAAACGGCTTTCTGTGTAATTATACCACATTACACGGAAAACCGTCTTTAAAGTTTGATTAAAATCAGACTAATTTTTCATATTTTGTTACTGTTCACAGATATGCAAGGTGCTAAAACTCTGAAAGTTTACTTTCAAAGAGTTTCAGCACCTTGCATATTCTGCGTAGCAGTAACCGCCCCCGCTTAATGAGCAAGTAGCGTAGCGGATTGCGAATTCACGACAATGGGGAGGACCGCTGCGAAGCAGGGGAGGGACCCCATCGTATGAG
>JAILRC010000020.1 GCA_024698485.1 Lachnospiraceae bacterium
TGCCTACTAAGGATGAGCTTAAGCGGGAGTTGAATCTGGAAGAGTTCGAAAAGAAGGAATGACAGAATGTACTGTAAAACTTAACATATACAACAGACAAATGTGAGTCTTATGTATCTATAATGTATCCCAAAAATCTCGTTTTCGCCGAAAAATGGTAGAATAATTGTAAAATCTATACCAGATATGGGCGGAAATGGACTAAGTAAACTCAATATGTAGTTTACAGTATAGAAGGATATTTCTGTTTGCTTGAAAACTTATTTGCACGTGAAAGGGTTATGAAAAAAATGGATACGGGTGCGTTGTTTAGGGAGGCTGATATATTGGAGAGAGAATATACACAGTCTTTTATTCAAGAAAATACTCATTGGTCGGGAAAACGTCAAGCTTTATATTTTGGAGGGACGTTTTACGGAATGTATAAAGAAGGAAATGAAACTTTGGGCAGCGCCCTAAAAAACCTGTGAATATAGAAAGACTAAAACACTTTCTGGTTACGAAAAATAATGATTTAACAACGGAAACACTACATAGAATAAAACAGAAGAATGGTTTGGATGCAGCTATTATAGAGATGGTATAGTGCAGGTGAGCTTGCATAAATACAATTGTATTTAAGGCTGTCAATATTATAGCAACTACCTCATGAGCTTTTATCTGTTCTCCTGCGTATGCAACGCGTAGGCAACAAATGAAAAATCTTGCTTTTCCAAAAAGCCCGAAATCACTGGCTCCGTGGGCAGTCGAAGCTATGATTTCAGAGATGTAAACGTTAACAAAGAGATAATCTGCGGAAAAAGTAAAGGAATTTAAAAGAAGTGAAGTCTGCCCCGGATTTTCCCGGGGCATCGTTACGATCACCTGACTTCGGAGAATTCGCCGATGTTCCCTTATTATAATTTGAGTTTTAGGAAACTTTTTGATATATTTCTGTTAGTAAAGTTCACCAAACGCAAGCAATGAAAAAAGTCAGAACTGATAGGAACCACAATAACCGGTTGGCAGGAGAAAAACGATGAGAGAAGAACTGAATGAGTAGGAAATGATGATGAAAAATAGGTTTCAATATATCGTGATCATTGCAGCGATGGCAGTATTGCCGTTGCTTTTTGCATATAAGCATATGACAAAAGAAGAAAACTCTGCGGGAGTGGAAACATTTACGGTTGCCATAGTTCCGTCGGATGAGTTTAAGGTGGTTTCCCCCAATCCCGTAAGGGTGAAAAAGGGGGACAGGGCCGAATTTACCGTCAACATCGATGATGATCATTTCTGTGTGGATACGGACTTGTATAAGTGCAATGGTGACAGCATCACCATCGACAATGTGTCCTGCGACAGGACTTACTATATTAAGACCGTGCGAAAGTGCAGGATCGGCGTCACGGAAGCAAAGGGAGGAACGGTGACTCTTGCGGAAGGGAGTGAAGAATCCCGCGCAGGCGACACTGTCACCTTCAGACTCATTCCCGAAGAAAACTATGTTGTCAAAGGTCTGCTGGTAAATGAGGAGATCTATCCCGTTCAGAGCAACGGGATGTGCTCTTTGACCGTTAACGAAGACTGCACCGTACGCGGTCTTTTTTCGGGTGTCGAAAAAAGCTTCATGATGATCAAAAAGAATATAGGAAATGTGGCCGTCACGGGAAATCAAGAGGACGGCTGCTTTTTGTATGGTGATGAGCTTGTGTTTTCTGTTATCCCCACTTCCGGCATTATCTTTAAGGGCTGGTCTTCAGAAGGCTATTTAAAGGACGGCGGAAAACTCATCAGCACGGATGAAGTGTACTCCTTTACACTTACGGATGACACGGAAATTTATGCAAATTTTGAGGATATCAACACCTATTCCGCATCCTTCGTTTCAGATGACGAGGGGACGGTCAGGCAGTTTGCGGTGCTTTCGGCAGATGAATACGGCGAACTGCCTTTGTATTACGATGTCAAGCCCCGCGAGGGCCACATCCTCACAGGCTTCAATACGAAAGAGGATGGGAGCGGGGATTCCTACAGTCTTGGAGCCATGTTCGTAATGGGCCACGGGGACAGGATGTTCTACCCCGAATGGACCAAGTGCGTCCCGGCAGAAGACCTGGAATATGAAAAGAACGGCAGCGGGATCACTATAAAGGGTGTCAAAGCGGGAGCGGAGGACGAAAAAGGAGTCATATGCTTTCCGGACAGTGTCGAAGGGCTTCCTGTGACAGCACTTGCTGCGGGGGTTCTGGAAGGGAACAAGGCAGTGAAGACGGTCATCGTCCCTCCCGGGATCGAGAGGCTTGGGAAACGTGCATTTAGGAATTGCCCGGCACTTAAAACCCTCTTCATCCCGGAAACCCTTACCACGGTGGGAAAGGAATGTTTCGCGGGCTGCGATGAACTCACGGATCTTCGCCTCATCCAGTCCTACGCGAAGATCTATGAGCTTGATTATGATGCGGCGCTGGCCCGGAAGTATATGAGATTAAAGAATTCCGAAGGGAAGCGCATCATACTTGTGGGGGGCTCCAATCTGTGCTTCGGTATCAACTCCGAAATGATCAGGGAAGCTTTCCCCGACTACGACGTTGTGAATTTCAGTGCCACCTACCTCTACGGCCTCGCGCCTCTTTTGGACATCGTGGCACACAACGTGAGAGAGGAAGATGTGGTGGTCATATGCCCCGAGTACCGTGACAGGATGTTCTGTGTCAATGACCTTTCCGCATGGACCAACTGGGAATATGTGGATCTGAACCCCGACATCCTGAAGGACTTGGACATAAAGAAGAACCGCGCTGTCCTGAACGGAGTGCTCACATATACCGACAGGAAGCAGACATATGCGCCGAAGAAAAAACAGCTCTACATTGCGGACCCGGTTTATGCCGTGGCGGGCTTTAACGAGTACGGCGACCTTACCACGAAAAGAAGCGGAAGCAAGAACAGGATGCCTGAGATCCCCACGGTCGCACTGACCACGGATGCGGCGATCAAGCGCATCAACGATTACTGCGTGGAGATCGCTGAAAAAGGCGCAAGATGCTGCTTTACTTTCACATCCCTTTCTCTCGGCACATATACAAAGGAGGGGCTGACTTCGGAAGCGTCCGCATTTCTGAAGGAACTTAGCGCAAAGCTGGATCCCAAGGCGATCACAGTCATATCGGATTTCAGTGACTACCTTTTCGAAAACGGCTACTTCTACGATTCCTGCTATCATATGACCCTTGAAGGAGCCAAGATCCGCACCCGGCAGCTCATCCGCGATCTGGCAGCCTGCATGGAGTAAGGGGGAGAGTTTATGAATTTCGTTTCACTGATCTATATAGCTTTTCTCCTTGTAGCCTTTACGGTCTACAGGCTGATACCGCGGTCTTTCAGGAAGACCTGGCTTTTTGTGTGCTGCGTGGCCTTTTGCGGGAGCACTCTGCCGCTGCAGACCCTGGGAATGTTGGTCTATGCATGGATCATGTTCTTTCTGGGGCATCGCATCCCCAAGACCAAGGGTAAAGGCACTATGGTCGCCGGAATCGTTTTTGGGGTTTTGCTCCTTTATTCGTGTAAATACCTGAATTTTACCCTGTCGCTCCTTAGCATCGACAGGACCTTTAAGATCATCGCCCCCATTGGCATTTCCTATATCGTTTTTCAGGGCATATCCTATCTGGCAGAAGTACGTAAAGGCACCATCGCACCCGTGGAAGAACCTTTGGACCTGTTCATCTACCTGCTTTTCTTCCCTAAGGTGCAGTCAGGGCCCATCGAGCCTCCGGACAGGTTCCTTGCGGAGCTCACAGGCCCTTCGGAGCCTGACTACAAGGACTATCTCCTTTCTTTTTCCTACATCCTTAACGGCTACGTGAGAAAGATGGTCGTGGCGGACTTTCTGGCGGTGGGAGTGGATTCGGTGTACGGATCCTTGGAAAAAGCGGACAGGTTTTCCATTGTCATGGCAGCGGTCATGTACTCCTTCCAGATCTATTTCGATTTCTCGGGGTACACGGACATAGCCATAGGCTCTGCGGGGCTCTTTGGCATCAGGCTTTCCCAAAACTTTGACCGCCCCTATCTTGCAACGGGGATCAGGGATTTCTGGAAAAGATGGCACATGAGCCTTTCGACCTGGCTCATGAAGTACATATACATCCCTCTGGGCGGAAGCCGCAAGGGAAAACTCAAGAAACAGGTGAACACCCTCATCACCTTTGCCGTCAGCGGACTCTGGCACGGAGCGTCACTGACCTATCTCATATGGGGAATGCTCCACGGCCTCATGCAGGTGGTTGAAAATCTGTTCAGCAGAAAAGACAAGGGGGAAATGAAACTGTGGTCACGGGTGATCCGCATCACAGTCACTTTTGCACTTGTAACCGTGGCATGGATCTTTTTCAGGATCCCGAGCCTTGCGGGCCTGGTCACCTTTGCCAGGAGCTTTGCATACAACACTCCCGACATACATGCTGCGGTGAAACTGTGCAGGCTTTCGGTGCAGGTGGGAGCAGTGGTGCTCACGGGCTGTTTATTCTCGGAACTCACAAGACTTTTCTGCATAAAAAAACCGAGAACATCTGCCGTGATGCTCATGGGACTTGCGGATGCGGCATTGATCCTGGTGTCTCTCTGCTTCTTCCCCGGCAGCGGCGAGGGCAGTAGCTTTATCTACTTTAATTTCTGATCATGAAGATTATGAGCGAAAAAAAACATTTTTTTAAATTCATATTGTTTCTGGCGAGCTTCTTCGCACTCTGTTTTGCAGGCATATACGCAGGCTACGTGTGGTTCTTCGGGCTTCCTTCGGTCTATGACGAGACCTACTATGCGGGGCTGAAGGTGAAATACGACAGGCTGACATCGGTAAAGGAACCCAAGATCGTGGTGATAGGCGGGTCTTCCGTTGCTTTCGGCATTGACAGTAAGACTGTGGAGCGGGAGACGGGAATGCCCTGCGTGAACTTCGGGCTCTACGCTGCCTTTGGGTTTAAGCCCATGACGGATATGGCAAAGGAAAGCATAGGCGAAGGGGACATTGTGATCCTGGCGCCGGAACTTTCAGCGCAGATGTATTCCGATTACGTGGGATACGACTATCTTTTGGACGCCCTTGAAGGCAGGTGGGACATGGCGAAGGCACTGGGAAAAGACTATGTGAAGGGATTACTGGGCGCCGGTCCCGAGTACATGAAACGAAGAAAAGAGATAGAAAAGAACGGACTGAACGTGGAGGGAGTCTACGCCAGAAGCTCCTTCGACGAATACGGAGACATGATCTTTGAGCGGAAAGAGAACATCATGAACGGCGGGTACCTTAAGACGGATCTGCCGGAGATCTCCGCTTCGATCCTTACGGAGGAGTTCTTTGAAACAGTGAATTCCTTTGCGGACTTCTGCAAGAAAAAAGGTGCTTCGGTCTATTTCGGCTTTCCGCCTGTGAATGCTCTTTCAGCAGACGGCGAAAGCAGTGAAAAAGAGGCTTTTCTCTCAGGTTTAAGAGAAGGGCTTGATTTTGATGTGCTTCAGTCTTTGGATGATCACATCATGGATGCGGGCTACTTCTACGATTCCAATTTTCACACCAACGACGCGGGAACGGTGTACAATACGGTGCTCCTGATCAACGACATTAAGCGCATAAAGGGTGAGATGACGTTAGTGTCGGTGACGATCCCCGAGCCTTACGCCATGGACAGCGGAAATGAAGAGAGCGACACGGAAAGCGACGGCATTTTCCTTTACGCACTCGCTTCCAAGGGCATAGTGATAAAGGGCCTTACGGAAGAGGGCAAAGCCCTTGACCTGCTCGACGTTCCCGGAGAACTTGCGGGATACGGAGTGTGGTGCATAGATGCCTTCGCGTTTGAGAATGCCAAGGCTGCAACCCTCATCATCCCCGAAAGTGTCACTTCCATAAGGGAGGGGATCATCAGAAATGCCGCAGTAAAGACGGTTTACATCAATTGCTCCGCCATTCCCGAGGTGGCATCGGACATGCTCTATGGGGCTTTAGATGATGTGATCCTCTACATCAGACCCGACCTCTACGGTAAATTCTCCACGGACTACTTCTGGGGAAATTTCGCGGAACACATGCGGCCCGGAGAATGAACTTGTTTAAGTAATATGATATAAACAAGTGAGACCTTAAGGACATAAATATCCCCGAGCCTCTTATTGTGAGAATAAGCATCCTCAGCCCCCATTTCATGTGAAGTGGGGGTGTTTTAACGGATCAAGATTCTTCTACAAATCCATTTTTGGAACGAATACCCCGGAAACTGAGGAAAGTCCAGTTCTCGGGGTATATTTATCTATGGAAAAGTACGCAAATGCCCCGGATTTTAAGAAAAGTGAAATTCTCGGGGTATTTTTCGGGAAATTTTTACTCTTAAACGAAGTATAGTACCTGAAAAATACCCCGAAAATCTTTAAAACAGTGGAAATCATGGTATTTGTTCCGAAATGGAGGCTGAAAAATACCCCGAGAATCTCATATCAAGAAATTCTCGGGGTATTTGAACCCGGGACGGGGTTACGGATAAACTATAATTACTTGAACGGCCAGGCATAGGTGTTTTGGAGGCAAAGAGATGGCATAAACTTGTTTTACCTGTTTCTGAGGAAGGAATGCAGATATGATTAAACCATATAATCAATTCTTAACAAATTACACATCAGAAACTTTTCTTGACAGTTCTTGACAGGATTAAAGCTGATCTTAGAACTTGTGATACCTTTGTTTAACAGCGATTTAATGCATAAAAATCCGTCAGAGATTAAGGAACAGATCCAGCGTTTTCGTACAAAAATGAGAAAAAAATGTATGAATTGGCAAAGTGGATTGGCAAAAGGATGAAAAACAATGAAGAAAATGGACATGGAAATGAATTTGAATCGTTAAAGTATGTGCTAGAAGAGTATGTGCCGGTAGAAGATTTATTACAGGGCTTTGGCAACACAAAACATAGAAAGGGCACAGAAATTTGCGGAAAGGTTGACAGAACTGTCGGCAGAACTCCTGCCCATCAGAAAGGGCTTTGAAGACGAGTTCGAAGCAAGTGTTTATGAATTAAACGGACAAGATGTAAATGGTAAAATATAAATGTACATTGGTGACAGCCTACATAAATGAGGAGTTTGCTCGTGTCAAAGCCGAGGAAGATGGCAGAAGAGTAGAAGATGATTTAAAAGCCTTGGGCAAGAGCGTGAAAAATGTCACAGAGAATGTCACAGAGGTTGTCACTGAAATGTTTTCAGATGTTTCAAAAAAATATTTGAAGAACTATAAAGGTAAACAGAAAGCAACCGCTGAAAAGATATTGAATGCCATTACTTCCAATAATCATGTGACTATCGCTGAAATGGCAGAATTTGCAAGTGTAAGTGATAGAACTATTAAAAGATATTTAAAGGATATGCAAGAGTTTGGAGCTGTTGAAAGAAAAGGTAGTGACACGGATGGTGAGTGGCTATTATACTGATGGTGTTTATAGTTTGAAAAGGGGAGATTACATTGAGTAAAGCAATAGAAGAAATGAGAAACGAAACAGCGGAAAAGACAAAGATAGAAAATGCTCTTAATCTTTTGAAACTCGGGAAACTTTCATTTGATGAAATAGCAGATGCCATTGGACTCTCCGTAGAAAAGATAAAAGAGCTTGCCAAGATGCAGCCGGCAAGACCATAAGTAACAGGATTAAATGACTAAGGACGTGGCTCAAGACCACGTCCTTTTATAAAAAAGCAATGATGAGCCGTTGGGGACGTGGTTATGGTGCCATATAGGATGCGAGTGGGCATGATGAGTCGAAATGAAACGTCCCCGTTGACTCTATGTAATGACGGGATGGATTTTAGAAGAAAAGATGAGACTCACCTCAATTTATGTCAATAAGGAATAGTAGCTATGAAACTAAAACAATATTGTAAAGTAAAACTTAAAAACGGCAAGACAGCGTCTATAGTTGAGATCTTCCAAAAGGATGGTGAAGACGACGAGTATATCGCAGATTTGGATGTCGAAAGATTTAAGTGGGAAACGGTGACCATTCACCCTAATGACATTGAAGAGGTAATCCGGGAGTGACTTAACTTTTTTTTGATGAATGATACACTAAAAATGGAGGGTCATTCAACATTGACATTTTCCCTTTTTGAGTTACAATATGAGTGAAGAGTTAGTTACTGAAGCGCGGAACTTACAGGGCCGCGTATTCGTAGCTAACTTCTTTCTTGCACATAAGAACTGTCACAAGTTCATCTTTATCTTTTACAAAAATAACTGTATCTCTTTTACTCCTGCTCTTTGCCATATCAATAATAAATTCAACTGTGTCCCTCTGGCTCATTGTTCGATGAATGATACACTAAAAATGGAGGGTCATTCAACTTAATACAGACTGGGTAGAAAAGATTATTTGGGTACACGGCGGTCATATTAAGGCCATTTTTGAAAGAAAAAACTGATACGCAACCCAGGCTTTTGCCCTTGTAGGGATCACGTATCAGCACCTTTATAGTACACCACATAGAGATAGAAGTCAATGATGAATGATACACTAAAAATGGAGGGTCATTCAACTGAATATGGCGAAAGGTATGAGCAAATCCTCAAAATTAAAGGTTTAAATGGCAAAGTTGCTAATGTCTTGACAGCGTGGATAAAAGAAGGAACAAGTCAAAAAAGGCTCACATCTGTTTATGTAGACAAGGAAAAAAGAAAATGAAACTTAAACAATATTGCAAGGTAAAATTAAAAGACGGTAGAACAGCGTCGATTGTAGAAATCTTCCAAAAGAATGGCGAAGATGCGGCGTATGAAGCTGATATTGATGTGGCAGAGTACGAATGGAAAACAGAGACAATTTATCCTCAGGATATCGCTGAAGTGATACAGGAGTAGTATATGGCCAAAGATGATTATGAGGTAATTGCAT
>JAILRC010000004.1 GCA_024698485.1 Lachnospiraceae bacterium
CATTTTATAAGGTTGGACAAAGAAGTAAGGATATAAAACATGTGTTCTTGCTGCGCAAGAACAGAAAATGTGTCGTGAAGCTCGTTTTATACCGAAAAAAATATACCTAAAAAGCACAAAAATGTGGCTTTTAGGTAAAAAATCGAGTTTATGGACCACCAACCCCGTCTTAAACTCGGGGACGGTGGTCCATTTCAAACACTAAATTTCTATCTCTTCTGCCATGAACACAGGGCCGTCCTTGCAGACGCGCTTGTTCTTGACGTTGGAGTGATGATCCACTTCGCTTGATTTGCAGACGCAGGCGAGACAGGCTCCGATACCGCAGGCCATGCGTTCTTCCATGGAGATTTGGGCGGGAGCGTTGTGGGCTGCAGCAAATGCCTTGACACCGCGGAGCATGGGGAGAGGTCCACAGGCAAAAATGTGCAGATCGGAACAAGTGGCATTGACTCCATTTTGGTCCGGTTCTTTGGATGCATCTGCTCCAAAGCAGTTTCTTGCAGCATCCACCACATTACCGTGGAAACCGACGCTGCCGTCATCAGTAGCGATGATGACATCTGCAAATGCTTTGAATTCCTCTGCAAGGAAGTTCTCTGCGTCGCGATAGCCGAGGATCGCAGTGACCTTCTTACCTTGCGTATGAAGCTTTTTTGCAAGTCCAAGCATGGGAGGAATGCCGATGCCTCCGCCAAAGAGAAGGGCGTTTTTCTCGGGAATCTCAAAGAATCCGTTTCCGAGAGGACCAAGTATCTTGATCTCGTCGCCTTCCGACATTTCGGAGAGTTCGGAGGTGCCGCCTCCCACAACTCTGAACACGAGGCGTACAGTGCCGGCAAGGGCATCGAAACCGCAGATGCTTATGGGGCGGGGGAGGAGCTTGGAAGCGTCATTTAAATAAAGGTTTACAAACTGACCGGCTTTAGCGGCCGTTGCGACCTCGGGTGCGAGAAGCACCATGTCGAATATACCTTTTGAAATTTCTTTTATAGAGTGGATCTTAGCCATAATCTGTCTTTCTTTAATCGTCTGTGCCTCAGCCTGCAATTGTCAGCCTGCATTATTGTCAGTCTGTATCATTGTCAGCCTGTATTCTTCTGAATCGGACTTATGCACAGCCTGCTTTTTCTCAGTCTTATCTCTCTTTTACTGTCTTGGGTTCGTCGTAGTTTACACCGAAGGTTTCAACTGTAACTGTTTCCATTCTCTGGGTGAGTGTGGGATGATCGTTCCAGTCGGTGTCAACAGAAGCGATGCGGTCAACTGCCTCCAGGCCTTCCGTTACCTTACCGAATGCAGCGTAGCCACCGTCAAGGTGAGGGGCGTCTGCATGCATGATGAAGAACTGGCTGCCTGCGGAATCGGGATGCATTGCGCGAGCCATGGAAATGACTCCGCGGGTGTGCTTCAGGTCATTCTTGAAACCGTTCTGAGCAAATTCACCCTTGATGGAGTAGCCGGGGCCACCCATGCCTGTTCCGTCGGGACATCCGCCCTGGATCATGAAACCGGGGATGACACGGTGGAAGATGAGGCCGTTGTAAAAGCCCTTGTTTACGAGTGAAATAAAGTTGTTTACGGTATTGGGAGCGATCTCGGGATAAAGTTCCACTTTGATCAGATCGCCGTTTTCCATTTTAATGGATACGATCGGGTTTGCCATAATGATCTCCTTATTATGCTTTCTTGAATGGGATCCGCAGCGCTTTGATGCGGGTCCGACGCTCATTCTATCACAAAGAAAAGAGGGGTACAAGAGAATTTTTCCTTCCTTGATTTTGACATATTTCTTTGCTATACTCTAACGGACTGTTGGAACAATTCGGAGACAAAAATGAGTAAAGTAAATACCAAGATCAATATTCTGGGCATAGAGTTCAAGAACCCCGTTACCGTAGCTTCCGGGACCTTCGGGTCCGGGATGGAATACGGCGACATTGTAGACCTGAACCGTCTGGGAGCAGTGACTACAAAGGGCGTTGCCAACGTTCCCTGGGAAGGAAATCCCACACCCAGAGTGGCAGAGACCTACGGAGGAATGCTGAATGCCATAGGACTCCAGAATCCGGGCATAGATCTCTTCCTGGAACGGGACATCCCCTTCCTTAAAAAGTACGATACAAAGATCATAGTAAATGTTTGCGGCCATGCGGCGGAAGAATATGTCGAAGTGGTGGAAAGACTGCAGAACAGCAGTGTTGATGCCCTTGAGATCAACATTTCCTGCCCCAACGTAAAGCAGGGAGGCATTGCCTTCGGCACCGATCCCCATCTTGCGGAAGAGGTGACAAAGAGGATCAAGACAGTAGCAAAACAGCCTGTGATCATGAAACTTTCCCCCAATGTCACAAACATAGCGGAAATGGCCAGAGCCGTTGAAGCAGGCGGAGCAGACGGTGTTTCACTCATCAACACGCTGACCGGCATGAAGATCGACGTGAACAGAAGAAAGTTCCTTCTTGCCAACAAAACAGGAGGCATGAGTGGCCCTGCCGTGAAGCCCGTGGCGGTGAGAATGGTGTATGAGGTACACAATGCTGTGAAACTCCCCATCATCGGCATGGGAGGCATACAGAACGCAGAGGACGCGCTGGAATTCATGATGGCCGGAGCCTCCATGGTTTCAGTGGGAACAGCTAACTTCTTTAACCCGAGAGCAACTCTTGATGTCATCGAAGGACTGGAAGAGTGGTGCGAGAAACAGGGCGTTAAGGATATAAACGAGATCATCGGTTGTGTAAGATAATATGGATCTGTTTGAATTCATGGCAGAGCAGAACAGGGACAACGAATCCCCTCTGGCTGCCAGACTCAGACCCCGGACTTTGGACGAGGTCGTGGGACAACAGCATATAGTCGGAAAGGACAAACTCCTCTACCGCGCCATTAAAGCGGACAAGCTTTCCTCTATCATATTTTACGGCCCTCCGGGCACGGGAAAGACCACTCTCGCAAAGGTCATAGCCAACACCACCAGCGCGGAGTTTAAGCAGATAAATGCCACTTCCGCCGGGAAGAAGGACATGGAGGATGTGATCGAAGAGGCGAAAGCCCGCTACGGGCAGTATGGCAAAAAGACCATACTCTTCGTGGACGAGATCCATCGCTTTAATAAAGGGCAGCAGGACTACCTCCTTCCTTTCGTGGAAGACGGAACGGTGATCCTCATCGGTGCCACCACTGAAAATCCCTACTTCGAGGTGAACGGAGCTTTGATATCAAGGTCTGTGATCTTTGAACTTCACCCTCTTGAAGCGGAGGACATAAAAATCCTTCTCCGTCGGGCGCTTACGGATGTTGACCGTGGCATGGGTTCCTTCCATGCGGAAGCAACGGAGGAAGCACTGGATTTCATAGCCGACATGGCAAACGGAGACGCAAGGTCTGCCATAAACGCCATTGAGCTTGGCATCCTCACCACGGAAAAGAACGCCGAAGGGAAGATCGTCATCGACCTTAAAGTTGCGGAAGAGTGCATACAAAAGCGGGTGCTGAAATATGACAAGGGCGGAGACAATCATTACGACACCATTTCAGCTTTCATAAAGAGCATGAGGGGCTCGGATCCCGACGCCGCTGTCTACTATCTGGCAAGAATGTTGGAAGCGGGAGAAGAACCTGCTTTCATAGCAAGGCGCATCATGATCTGTGCGTCGGAGGATGTTTCCAATGCGGATCCTCAGGCTCTTATCCTTGCCACAAGCGCGGCTTTGGCTGTGGAACGCCTCGGAATGCCGGAAGCCAGAATAATCCTTGCTCAGGCGGCCATCTACGTTGCCTGTGCTCCCAAGAGCAATTCCAGCATATGCGCGGTGGACGATGCTCTGGAACATGTAAGGAACAACAGGACGGAACCCATTCCACCTTACCTGCAGGATGCCCATTACGGCGGTTCCGCAAAACTGGGACGGGGCATAGGTTATATGTACTCTCATGAGTACCCGAAACACTACTCGGGGCAGGAGTATCTGCCCGAATCCCTGAGAGGCAAAAAGTTCGTGGAACTTTCGGAACAGGGACTTGAAAAACAATTAAAGGAGTGGCTTAAATGGTTAAAAGAATAATTGCTGTTGCGACAGTGGTCATTCTTCTTGGAATGTACGGTGCAACACTGATCTGCGCCATTCTCTCGACGCCGGCCACCAAAAACATGTTTTTGGGGTGCCTGATACTGACACTGGTGGTACCGGTGGTAATGTGGATCTTCCTGGCATTGTACAAGCGTGCTCACGCGGACGATGACAAGAACATCACCATGGCTGAAATGAGAAGATACAAAAAACGTATGAAGAACGGCGAATCTGCCGAAGCGATAGCAAAAGAGATAGAAGAAAAATACAACATTAAAGAAACAAAGGAGAATTAAAATGGCAACATTACTTGAAACATGGCGCGAGGGCGCATACGGAAAAGACATGAACACAAGAGAAGGACAGCTCTTCTGGGGCAACTACTTCAACATTGAGAAAGGCATATATGAAAAACTTCTCGCAGAACCCGAGAAGGAAGTAAAGGGCACGGTTGCGGAGCTTGCAAAGAGCTATGACTGCGACCTCAACATCTTCGTTGGTTTCCTTGACGGCATCAACGACAGCCTTGTGAAGGCAAATCCCATCGAAGAGATGGATGAAAATACCGAAGTTTCTCTTAAGTTTGACAAGGAAAAGCTTTACTACAACATGGTGGAAGCAAAGGCTGACTGGCTTTACAATCTTCCTCAGTGGGATGCTCTTCTGACAGAAGAGAGAAGAAAAGAACTCTACAAGGAGCAGAAGAAGTCCGGAACGGTTGTTGTAGGCAAGAAGCCCGGCAGAAACGATCCCTGTCCCTGCGGCAGCGGTAAGAAGTACAAGTTCTGCTGCGGAAGATAACACTCAGATAAAGGGGTTATATGTTTAAAAACAGAGATCAGTATCTTGACAGAAACTTAGGCTACACCCCGGGGAAAAGGAGAAGAAAGAAGGGCAACGGAGTCATCATAGTCTCCATTCTTCTGATCATCTTTGCTTTTACCTGCGGAGTTACGGGATACAAGCTTGCGAAGAAGTATCTTGGCGAAGGAAAGAACCCGGATGAACTGAACCGCTTTCTGAATGAGAACGGACTGACTCCCGGGGCGGGACCTACTCTTGCGGCAGGTATCAGCCTTACACCCACATGGATCCCTACACCCATCCCCACAACATTTGTGAAACCGGGCATAGACGATCCCTACCTCGCGGATTTTGTCGATAACAGGGATCCACTTGCCAACATACGTGCGGCGGGATTCGATACATCGATCTATGATGATGATTATCCTTTTCAGGCGAAGGGTGTATATGCGGGGCATATAAAAAAGAATACGAAGGTTTACGACAATGTGACCTGGCTGGCGGGCTTCACGGAACTGAATGCCGTGATAATCGATGTCAGGGACGATTTCGGCTATATCACATACGACATGGATGTGGACCTGGTGAAGGAACTGGATCTGGTGGCACCCAGAGACGGAAAGCATTACACGGACGATATGCCCGGGCTTCTCAGGGAACTTCACAGCAGAGGCATCTATTGCATAGCCAGGATCGTGTGCTTCAAGGAAAGCTATTTCACCTATTCCCCCATTGCGAAGTATCGTTCCGACTGGCTCATAAAGAACAAGGACGGCTCCGTTTTCAGGGACAAGACAAACCTGAACGGTACGGACAGACCCTATGCCTGGATGAACGTTTACAATCCCGAGGTCATGGACTTTATCGTGGACATATCCATGCAGGCTGCCAGAGACGGTTTCGACGAGATCTGCTATGACTACATGAGAGCTCCGGCCTATGACGAGATCGGCAACGGCAGTGAGATCGATTTTGATTTCGACAACTGCATGGATCAGATCTCCAAGTTCATAAGATATGCATGCAACAGCCTTAAACCTCTCGGGGTTTACGTAAGCGGAAGCGTTTTCGGTATCACCATCGATCTGGACGGTGTGAACATAGGACAGGGATATGAAGAACTTTCAAAGTACTTTGATTACATCTGTCCCATGATCTATCCCAGCAGTTTTGTGGACAATTACCTTTCGCTCTTCGGAGTGGACAGTGTTCACGAGCATCCTTACGACCTGATCTCCTATCTGGTACGAAAGTCGGAAAAGAAACTGAAAGCGTTAAAGTCCAACTGGGACGGGCCTGTGGCGAAATGCCGACCATGGCTGCAGGCGGGAGCCTATGACTACACGAAGGTCAGGGAACAGATCCTGGGAAGCGAAGACAACGGCATATTCTCATGGATGTTGTGGAATTCCGCCGTTGAATATGATCAGGACTTCTTCCTGACACTGGAAGAGGCCAAGTTAAAAAAATAAAACCGATCTGCTGAAACGCATCCTGCCTTTTTACGGGATATCAGATAGAAGGGGAGATCGAGAGACGGTGTCCCGAAGGATATCAAAAGAGATCAGGAGGTTTCTGTATGAAGATCAAAAGAAAGTTTTTTATACCGGCACTTGTACTGGTGGGCTGCTTTTTCTTCGCAGCCTGCGGAACAAAAGGGGGATCAAGATACTATTACGACAACGCAGCCGTGAGCGATGCGTCGGATTACTATGTGGGAGAAGGGTTTGAATACACATCCGGCAACTCTTCCTCAAGGTCAATGGCACCCTCTGTTGCACAGAAGGGAAGCATGGAAGCCAAGACCGCTGACGGCGGAAACTTAAACGGATCCGGATCCCAGGAAGTGGTTTCAAGAAAGGTCATCGTTACCGCTTCACTGGAGGTTCAGACCAGGACCTTCGATGAGTTTCTTGAATCTTTGAATGCGAAGATCTCACAGTTTGACGGATATGTTGAAAGCGCCAGCATCTCGGGCAACAACCTTTATTCCACTTCCAGAAGGAACGCCTATTACACCATCCGCGTTCCCGAGGAAAAGATGCAGCAGATGATCGACAGCATCGGAGAGATCGGAACAGTGACATCCTCCAGCTACAACGCCGAGGACATCACACTGGCATATGCCGACGTGGAGAGCAGGATCAAGACCCTCACCACCGAGCAGGAAACCCTTCTGGGACTCCTTGAGAAGGCTGCCTATCTTGAAGACATCATCCGTCTGGAAGAGAGACTTTCCGAAGTCAATTACCAGCTAGAGACTTACAAGTCGAGACAGAGAACTTACGATAACAAGATCTCCTACAGCACACTTCGTGTGAACGTGCAGGAAGTAATGAGGATTTCCACCGTTGTGGAGCCTGAACCTCAGACTCTGGGTCAGAGGATCGCAACAGGCTTCAAGGACAACATGGAGAACATAAAGGCAGGCATTGAGAATTTCATCGTATGGTTCATATCTTACATCGTGAACATCATCCTGTTCTGCGCTGTGGTCTTTGCACTTGTTTTCTTCGGAAGAAAGATCTTTATCAAACGCACGGCACGCTGCAAGAAAACCGCAAAGCCGGAAGTACAGGAAACAGATGAAACAGAAATGGGTAATAATAAATAAAAAAGGTGACGTTAAGGCAGTAGCCAAAGAACAGGGCGTGAGCGAGATCATCGCCCGGGTTCTCATTAACAGAGACCTTGACACCAAAGACAAGAGGGATGTGTATCTGCATCCCTCTGTTTGTGGTTTAAGGGACGGTTCTCTTCTTAAGAACGCAGGGAAGGCTGCGGAGATCCTTAAGGAAGCGGCCGAAAACCGGAAGAAAATTAGGATCGTGGGAGACTACGACGTGGACGGTATCACCTCCACTTACATTCTCTACAAGACCCTCAAGGAGCGGGGAGCCAAGGTGAGCTACCGCATTCCCGACCGCATTGCTGACGGCTACGGCATCAACCGTAACATCGTGGACGAAGCCATAGCGGACGGGATTCAGCTCATCCTCACCTGCGACAATGGCATATCTGAATACGACACCATATCATATGCCAAAGAAAAAGGCATTACAGTGGTCCTTACGGATCACCACGAAGTGCCTGTAAAAGACGGAAAGCAGATCCTTCCCCCCGCGGACGTGGTGGTGAATCCCAAACAGGAGGGAGAGACCACACCCTACACGGGACTCTGCGGATGCGTTGTAGCCATGAAGGTGCTGGAATGCATGGGAGCGGATCTAAGGCCCCTGCTTCCATATGCAGCCATGGCCACCCTCTGCGATGTCATGGATTTAAGGGATGAGAACAGGGTCATAGTGATCCTGGGACTGGAAGAACTGAGAAGAACGAGAGACACGGGGCTCATAGCCCTGATCCACGCCAACGGGCTAAATGCTTTTCAGCTCAGCGTCTATCATATTGGATTTGTCATCGGACCCTGCCTCAACGCATCGGGAAGACTGGACACCGCGGAAAAAGCACTGGAACTGCTGCTGGAAACGGACGCGGGAAGTGCGGCTGCGGCAGCGGAAGAGCTGGTGGAACTGAACAACGAGAGAAAAGCCATGACTGAAGCGGGCACTGACAGAGCCGGGATGATCATAGAGACTGTGGCAAAGAAACAGGCTGAGATGGCGGGAACAGACGACTGGGAGAAGTTCATCGACAAGGTCATCGTGGTGAATCTGGCGGGATGTCACGAAAGTGTCGTGGGCATCATAGCCGGAAGGATCAGGGAGAAATATGCGCGTCCCACCTTTATCCTTACGGAAGCGGAATCCGGCGACTGTCTTAAGGGATCCGGAAGGTCTACGGAGAACTTCTCCATGTATGAAGAAATGTCCAAGATAGGAGATGTGTTCACCAGGTTCGGAGGTCATCCCATGGCAGCGGGACTCAGCATGGAAAGGGAAAAACTTGCGGAGTTCCAGAGAAGGATCAACGAGAATTGCAGCCTTACGGAAGAGGATCTGGTGAAGAAGGTCAGGATCGACACGAAACTGTCTTTTGAGGCGGTGACCACGGATCTGGTGGATGAACTTGAGAGACTGGAACCCTTCGGAAAGGGCAACGAGAAACCTGTCTTCGCGGAAAAGGATGTACGGGTGGAAAGAGCAATGATCCTTGGACAAAAGAAAAATGTGTTAAAAATGAACCTTGTAAATTCTACAGGTTTCCGAATGAGCGGAGTATATTTCGGTGATATAGCAGGCTTTACGGAAAAGATCGCGGGAGCTTTCGGAAGAGAAGAAGTGGACAGGATGTTCAAGGGCATGCCCAACAATGTGAAGTTTTCGGCGACTTATGTTCCCGACAGGAATGAATACAACGGTATCGTCACTCTCCAGGCAAAGATACAGGAGATCCTGGTGTGACAGGGAGAAGATATGGATTTGGTAAATGTGTTTGAAAACAAGAGAATACTGATCTGGGGCTACGGAAGAGAGGGAAAGTCTTCCGAAAACTTCATCAAAAGTCACTGCAATGTAAAATCTCTGGAAGTCTATGAAGGAGACATTACAGGCATTGATGAGGATAAGTGGGACATGATCCTTAAAAGCCCGGGAATAGTCATGCTTGAGGACAGACCCAAGTTCACATCACAGACGGAGATCTTTTTAAACAGATACGCGGACCAAACCGTCGGAATTACGGGAACAAAGGGAAAGAGCACCACATCTTCTCTCATGTATGAAGCCCTAAAGGCCTGCGGGAAGGATGCCATACTTCTCGGAAACATCGGAAAGCCCTGCTTTGATTACATTGATGAGATAAAGGATGACACATTTATCGTGTTTGAGCTTTCCTGCCATCAGCTCTGCCACATAGACAAGGCACCCGCCTATTCGATCTTTTTGAATCTCTATCCGGAACACTTGGATTATTACGGGACTGTGGAAAACTATTTTGCCGCAAAGGCAAACGTTACAACTCATCAAAGCCGCGAAAACACTGTGCTTCTCGGGAAAAATGTACCGGAGATACAGACCCTTGCAAAGAAGCGGATTGTGGATAATGTGGAAAAGTGTAATCATGATTTTACTTTGAAGATCCCGGGAGAGCACAACAGATTAAATGCCGAATTCGTCCGTATTATGGCAGTAGACGTGCTGGGACTGAATGAGGAAGCCGTTATCAAAGGAATGTGCTCGTTCTGCGGACTTCCCCACAGGCTGGAATACGTGGGAGAGTTTGAGGGCGTCAGGTACTACGATGATTCCATCTCCACGATCCCCGAAGCTGCCATCAATGCAGCAAAGAGCCTTCCGAATGTTAAAACACTGTTGATCGGCGGAATGGACAGAGGGATAGATTACTCACTTCTGGAAGAATTCATTAAGGAAAGAAGCGACGTGAATTTTATCCTTATGTACGAAACGGGAAAGAGGATCTTCGAAGAACTGGGAACGGAAGCGTCTGTACAGGAAGAGAACAGTTCTGCGAATGGCTTACGGAACACGCAAAATGTATTCCTTGTGAAGGATCTTACCGAGGCCACGGCTCTTGCCAAAAAACTCGGCGTTCCGGGAACATCTGTTGTCATGTCTCCCGCGGCTGCTTCCTACGGTTACTTCAAAAACTTTGAAGAAAGAGGAGAAAGGTTTAAGGAGCTGGCTTTTTCGGTACATCCGTACATTGACAAAAGCAGGCGAAGCAATTAGAATGTAGCGTAAAAGTAGTTACAGTGGGAGGTTTAAGGGCTGTCGGGCCTGAATTGAAGGGTATAAATCATGAAAAAGATTATTTTTGCCTCGATTGTGGCTTTTACTGTGATCGGAGCAGCTGCTTGTTCAAATGAAATTAAAAACAGTGCGGATGTTACTGTGACTCCTGAAGTTACGAATCTTCCGGAGCTCGCCAAAGAGAGTCCGGAAGCAACCGGGATTCCGAAAGTCACATCGACACCTAAGCCAACGTCTGCTCCGAAACCGACCGCTACTCCCAAGTCAGAGAAAACTACAGTGTCCAAATACAAGTCATCATCCGTTCCCCGTATAGAGCTTGTCACGGCGGATAGAAGAGGGGTCACCACACGGGATGAGTGGAAAAAGGGAGTTTTAAAGATCTCTTTTTACAGTGAAAGCGAAAAAACATACGTTTTGGACGAAGAGATAGAGTGCGAATATAAGGGGCGCGGAAATTCCACCTGGGCATACAGCAAAAAGCCTTTTAATGTTAAATTCGAAGAGAAGGTCTCTCTGCTGGGAATGGAAAAAGGAAAACGCTATTCCTTTATAGCAAATTGGCTGGATCGTTCCGCCATGAGAAATTATGTTACATATAATATAGCCGACCTTTTTACCGGGAAAAATTACGATCTTAAGGATAGAAAGAAGGCGAACTACACCGGCGCAGGCTGGATGTGGTCCCCGGATGCCGAATATGCCGAGCTTTATATTGACGGAAAGTATGCAGGACTCTATCTTCTTACAGAGAGTATTAAGATCGGCGACAACAGGCTCGATCTGGTGAAGCAGGATAAGGAGAACCCCATTTCCATCGAAAACCGCGGCCTTCTCTTTGAACTGAGCATAGACGGCGCGAATTTCTGGACAGAAGAATACATTGACAGGATAATCAATTCCAGAGGCAGGCTCCCCTATAATGTTAAAGAACCTGACTTCTGGGAGGACCTTACGGAAGATGAAAGAAATTGGGCAAAGGATTACATCGGAAAGGTGGAAGACATTATATTTGCAAAGCCTTCCAAAACCGCATGGGAAAAGATCTGTGAAACCATTGACATAACATCGTTTGCCGATTACTGGATCGTTCAGGCCATTGCCGGCAATGCGGAACCTGAGCATCCAAAGAGCGTTTTCATGTATAAAAACAACGATGATCCCGGTCTGGAGGCAGCCAATGCCGATAAGAACAATGGAAAGCTTTACGCCGGGCCCGCTTGGGATTTTGACTGGGACACATACAACAAAAAACATGTGCTTTCGAAATTTCCCACGGAAACTGTTTATTATTCGGCGTTGTTTGAATACGGCGAATTCTGCGATCTGGTAAAGAAACGCTGGGAGTTTGTAAAACCGAGGCTTGAAAATGAGATCATTCCTTTGGTTGATAAAATGGCGGACGAACTATCGGCTGCGGTTTCAAACGACGATTCCCTTTACCCCTGGAGACGACGTTCCGGAAACAACGTAAATTATGATTCCGGTTACTCTTTTTCTGTATCGGCAGAGAACATGAAGGTTTATCTTAAAAAGCGGATTGATGTCATTGACGGACAGATCAAGGATTTAAAGGGAAGAAGCTTTTGACTTCTGCTCAGAGCGTAGAGATTATCTTCATTTGCAGAAGGTTTTTGTTTACGCTCTGTATCCCCTCAAGGACAACTTTTGAGGGGATTTTTACTGTTATCGACGGGCATTCTGAAGGGTTAGAAATAACCCTTTCTTTTGTTATATAGTTTTAAATGCGGGGGGAGTTGGAAAGAGTAAATTTGTCTTGACACAAAAGTGAAATTCGTATAAAATTCCTAAAAGCGTTGAAAGGGAAGTCTTTTTTCGTAACGTTTCAGAGAAAAAGCGGTTGGTGAAAGCTTAGCGTCTGCAAAAAGAGACGGCGCCCCGGAGCATCGCGTGATGAGCGCGACGTAATCCTGCGTTAAAGGAAATGAAGAGCAAGGCATATGCTTTGAATTTAGGTGGAACCACGGACAATATTGTTCGCCCTAAACAGAAAACAACTGTTTCTGTTTGGGGCGTATTTTTATGCTACCGAACAGACATATTATTTTCAGAAAGGAAAGTAAGATTATGGCAGAAAAAACAATGGAAAAGATCATTGCCCTTGCAAAGTCCAGAGGCTTCGTTTATCCCGGATCCGAGATCTACGGCGGACTTGCAAACACCTGGGATTACGGCAATCTGGGTGTAGAACTTAAGAATAATGTAAAGAAGGCTTGGTGGAAGAAATTCATCCAGGAAAACCCCTACAACGTAGGTGTTGATTGCGCCATCCTCATGAATCCCCAGACATGGGTGGCTTCAGGTCACCTTGGCGGTTTCTCCGATCCTCTTATGGATTGTAAGGAATGTCATGAGCGTTTCAGAGCTGACAAGCTCATCGAAGACTTTGCAGCCGAGAAGGGTATCGACATCGGCGGTTCATGCGACGGCTGGTCAAATGAGAAGATGGTAAAGTTCATCGATGACAACAACATCAACTGTCCTACCTGCGGTAAGCACAACTTCACGGACATCAGACAGTTCAACCTTATGTTCAAGACATTCCAGGGCGTTACCGAGGATGCGAAGAACACGGTTTACCTTCGTCCCGAGACAGCACAGGGCATATTCGTAAACTTCAAGAACGTACAGAGAACTTCCAGAAAGAAGATCCCCTTCGGAATCGGACAGATCGGTAAGTCCTTCAGAAACGAGATCACACCCGGAAACTTCACCTTCAGAACCCGTGAGTTCGAGCAGATGGAACTTGAATTCTTCTGCGAGCCCGGAACAGACCTTGAGTGGTTCCAGTACTGGAGAGGTTTCTGCCGTGACTGGCTCCTTTCTCTCGGCATCAAGGAAGACGAGATGCGTCTCCGCGACCACAGCCCTGAGGAACTTTGCTTCTACTCAAAGGGCACCACAGACATAGAGTTCCTCTTCCCCTTCGGATGGGGCGAGCTTTGGGGAATCGCAGACAGAACAGACTACGACCTCACACAGCACCAGAACCTTTCCAAGGAGGATATGTCTTACTTCGATGACGAGAAGAATCAGAAGTATGTTCCTTACGTTGTTGAGCCTTCACTGGGCGCAGACCGCGTAACCCTTGCATTCCTTTGCGCGGCATATGACGAGGAGAACATCGGAACAGAAGAAGCTCCCGACATCAGAACCGTGCTTCATTTCCATCCCGCACTGGCTCCCATCAAGATCGGCGTTCTTCCTCTTTCCAAGAAGCTGAACGAGGGCGCTGAGAAGATCTTCGCAGACCTTTCCAAACTCTACAACTGCGAATTCGACGACAGAGGCAACATCGGTAAGCGTTATCGCCGTCAGGATGAGATCGGAACACCTTTCTGCGTAACATATGACTTCGATTCAGAGACCGACGGAATGGTTACCGTTCGTGAGCGTGATTCCATGAAGCAGGAGAGGATCGCTATCAAGGACCTCAAGGCATATTTCGAGGAAAAACTTGCTTTCTAAGGGCTGAAAGCAGTTTTCACAATATTGTAAACAATTTTTACAATGATTTTAAATTTCAACTTGCATAGTAAAAGTGAGTTGTGTTAAAATAATCCATTGCAGTAAAAGAATCTAAGGAGGAAAAACAATGGCAAAGAAATGGGTATACATGTTCAGCGAAGGCAACATGTCCATGCGTAATCTTCTTGGCGGTAAGGGCGCAAACCTTGCAGAGATGTCTTCTATCGGACTTCCTGTTCCTCAGGGTTTCACCATCACCACAGAAGCTTGTACTCAGTATTATGAGGACGGACGCAAAATCAATGATGAGATCATGGCACAGGCCATGGAGGGTGTAAAGAAGATGGAAGAGCTGAACGGTAAGAAGTTCGGCGATAAGAAGAATCCTCTTCTTGTATCTGTTCGTTCAGGTGCACGCGCATCAATGCCCGGTATGATGGACACAATCTTGAACCTCGGACTCAACGACGAAGTAGTTGAGGCAATGATCGCAGGTAACTCCGATCCCAAGTTCGAGAGATTCGTATATGACTCCTACAGACGTTTCATCCAGATGTTCTCTGATGTCGTTATGGAAGTAGGAAAGAAGTACTTTGAGCAGCTCATCGACAAGATGAAGGAAAAGAAGGGCGTTAAGTTCGACGTTGAACTTACAGCAGCTGACCTCAAGGAACTTGCTACACAGTTCAAGGCTGAGTACAAGAAGCAGCTCGGCGAGGATTTCCCTTCAGATCCCGTTGTTCAGTTAAAGCTCGCAATCGAGGCAGTTTTCCGTTCATGGGACAACCCTCGTGCAAACGTATATCGTCGTGACAACGACATCCCTTATTCATGGGGAACAGCAGTTAACGTAATGCCCATGGTATTCGGTAACTTAAATGATGAATCCGGTACAGGTGTTGCATTCACACGTGATCCCGCAACAGGCGAGAAGAAGCTCATGGGTGAGTTCCTTAAGAACGCACAGGGCGAAGACGTAGTTGCAGGTGTTCGTACTCCCATGCCCATCGCTCAGATGGAGCAGGAGTTCCCTGAAGCATTCAAGCAGTTCGTTGAAGTTTGCAACATCCTTGAGAATCACTATCATGATATGCAGGACATGGAGTTCACGGTTGAGAACAAGAAGCTCTACATGCTCCAGTGCCGTAACGGTAAGAGAACAGCTCAGGCTGCTCTTAAGATCGCTTGCGACCTCGTTGATGAGGGACACAAGACTCCTGCAGAAGCAGTTGCAATGATCGATCCTCGTAACCTTGACACACTTCTTCATCCTCAGTTCGACGCAAAGGCTCTTAAGGAAGCTCAGGCTATCGGTAAGGGACTTGGTGCATCTCCCGGTGCAGCTTGCGGTAAGATCGTCTTCACAGCAGACGATGCTGAAGCTTGGAAGGCAAGAGGCGAGAAGGTTGTTCTTGTTCGTCTTGAGACAAGCCCTGAAGACATCACAGGTATGAAGGCTGCTCAGGGTATCCTTACAGTTCGTGGCGGTATGACCTCTCACGCAGCAGTAGTTGCTCGTGGTATGGGTAAGTGCTGCGT
>JAILRC010000044.1 GCA_024698485.1 Lachnospiraceae bacterium
CCGCTGTTTTAAAGATCGCTCATGTTCCTTTTGTTCATCTTTTTGTAGGCTTTTGCCCACTTGGATACTTCCTTCTTCCGGGCGTGGTTGTTGCTGTTCTCCCTGCCCAGATTTTTGTACAACAGGCAGGGAGACTCTTTGATCGTGTCTGTCTGTGAGAGAAAGAGTTTCCTGCAAAGACCGGATCAGTCAAAGAAAGGTGTTATGCAGTACATGGTGGCAAATGCCGACTACTGCTTCATCGTGACTTCCCTTAATGAAGACTACAGCTTCAACCGCATGGCAAGATACGTGAGCGTGGCTTTACAGGGTGGTGCGACTCCCGTTGTGATCCTCACAAAATCGGACCTTTGCAGCAATGTGGGAAGATTTGTACGGGAAGCGGAAAGTCTGTCGGAAAAGGTACATGTGCATGCGATCTCGGCGATCCTGGACATAGGGCTTGATGAGCTTGACGCATATATGACGCCCGGCACCACCATCTGCCTGATCGGCTCTTCCGGCGTCGGGAAATCAACTCTCATAAATTCCATATGCAAAGAGGAAATCATGAAAACCTCCGAGATCCGCGAAGATGACGGAGAGGGACGCCACACCACCACTTACAGGAAGCTGATCGAGCTTCCGAATGGTGTCACGATCATAGATACCCCCGGCATGCGTGAGATCGGGATGGCAAACGTGCAGGAAGGTATCGACGATACCTTTTCGGATATCCTTGAGCTTGAGAGCAGATGTAAATTCAGCAACTGCAGGCATGATACGGAACCGGGATGCGCTGTCAAGGCAGCCATCGAAAGCGGGGAGCTGTCTGTGGAAAGATATACCCTGTACAAAAATCTGGGCAGGGAGAACAGCAACAACCACGCCCGGAAGAAGGAAGTATCCAAGTGGGCAAAAGCCTACAAAAAGATGAACAAAAGGAACATGAGCGATCTTTAAAACAGCGGGTCCGGATCAAGACATTCGTCTCAATTGCGATCGGGGATTCCATGCGGATGATGCACCGGAGAATTTTAAACTGTTGAGATGAAATGTAAAAATGAAACCCTAACCCCGTCCCCAAAGTGTCATTTAGATTTTATTAAATGTTTATTGAGATAAGAGAAGATTTGTTCTAAAATAGATTTTGCAAAATCAATTGTGCAAAATCGATTAGGAGGACAAATAAATGAGCAAGGTTTTGGTAGCATATTTTTCGGCAAGCGGCGTAACGGCAAATGTAGCAAAAGAACTGGCAAAGGCAGATGGCGGAGATCTTTTTGAGATCAGACCCGAGACTCTGTACACGGAAGCAGATCTTGACTGGAGAAACAAGCAGTCCAGAAGCAGTGTGGAAATGGCGGATCTTAACTGCAGACCGAAGACTGTGGGCGAAGTTGAGAACATGAAGGATTACGATACCGTATTCGTGGGCTTCCCCATCTGGTGGGGACGTGAACCCAGCGTTGTTGACACATTCCTTGACGCTTACGACTTTACGGGAAAGAACATCGTTCCTTTCTGCACTTCCGGCGGAAGTGACATCGGAAAGACTGCCGACAGGATCCGTTCGATCGTTGGAAATGCCAAGGTGGATAACGGAAAGCGTCTGGGCGGAGAGGTCTCGGAAGAGGATCTGAAACTTTGGACTGAAGGATTGTCATTATAAGAAAAGAGGCGTTTATGCTGAATTTTGAACCTTTTTCAATCTCAAGTCTCCAAAAGGCACTTCCTTATATCAAAAAGAACACATCACTCTGCAGCGATCTTTCAGCAGGCTATCTTTTTATGTGGAGTGATGACGCCGACATGAAGTTCTGCATATGGAACGACACTTTTTCCGTGATGCAGAACGTGGGCGAACAACCTGCATTCAGTTTCCCCATGGGGGCTGATCCCGAGGGAATGACAGACGAGCTGAAACAGTACGCATATGCGAATGATATGCCTTTTCGATTTTTCGGAATAGACGAAGAGAGACTCAACCTGATGCGGGCAGACAGCAGATTGCAGCCTGCAATGTGGGCATATGACAGAAAGTGGAGCGATTATGTCTACGATTTTGCCGAGGCGATGAGCTTCCCGGGGAAAAAATTCAGCGGACAGCGAAATCATATAAATAAATTCAAAAAATTGTACGGAGAGCCGGAGATCAGGTTCCTTTCGAAAGATGACGACGAAAGCGCGGAGGGGCTGCTTAAAAAGTACGAGAGCGAGCATACAGGCACCAACGCGCTGGAAAAGAAAGAACTTGAGAAGACCCGTGAGCTTTACGGAGTGCATGAAATGCTGGGGCTCTATGCCGCAGGGATGTTTGTCGATGATGAGCTGATCGCATTAAGTATCGGTGAGGTGATGGGCGAGCAGCTGATCATTCATGTGGAAAAGGCACTGAAGGAGTACGAGGGCGTGTATCCGACCATGTATTCCGGCTTTGTGAGGCTGATGGCTGATCGACTCGGTCATCCGCTTAAATACGTAAACCGAGAGGATGACTCCGGGGATCCGGGCTTACGCACTTCAAAACAGCAATATCACCCCATATGCATGGCAGACAAGTACCTCGTGCATATAGATTCTCCCGCCGTAAGGTTTACATCCCATCCCATGGCTTTTGGGGACGGAGTGGTGCTTACTGAGTTCAGAGAGACTGACAGAGAGGCTTATTTAAGGCTCAATACGGATGCGGACAACAACCGTTACTGGGGCTACGATTACCGTGAAGACATGAGCATCACGGGACCTGTGGATGAAAACACGTTTTATGACATGACGGCTCTCGACGAGCAGGCGGGGGATTCTGTGAACTACGCAGTACGGCTTTCGGAAAACGGTGAGATGATCGGCGAAATGATATTTTGGAATTTTACCCTTAAGGGCAACATCGAGCTCGGATGCAGGTTACTGCCGGAGTATCACGGAAAAGGTTACGGCAAGGCAGCTTTCGGAGCGGCATTGGAACTGGCACTCAGGATGAGTGACAATGATGTGACTGCCAAATGTTATCTTGAGAACCTGCCGTCCTACAGGATGATCACCGACAATGGCTTTATCCTTTATAAGAAAGATGCGGAATACTACTATTTTGCGTTTCCCGGCACGGGCCGGCTGATGGCAGATGAAGATATAAAAAAACAGGTCAGCGTGGAGGCTGTAGCCGGCTGACCGTGATGACACCATGGTGTCAAAAAAGCTTTTCATAGTCTTCTTTGATCACATCTATGATGTTGTTCGTTAATCTGTTCATAGTGTCACTCCCTCCTGTCTGTATGGAAGAATGCTGTTTTTGACTGTCCAGCATTTATTGTCCCGCAAGCTGCATCCTGTAGTAGTAACCCTTTAATTCCATAAGTTCGGCATGGGTACCGCGTTCCACGATCTCGCCTTCGCTGATCACCAGGATGAGATCTGCGTTCATGATGGTGGAGAGACGGTGGGCAATGGCGACGCGTTGTTTCTGACCTCCGGAGAGACGAAGACCACGTTCACCCACCTGGGTTTCGTATCCATTGGGCATATGCATTATGTCTTCATGTATATTGGCGGCTTTGGCCGCTTTTTCTATTTCTTCTCTCGTGGCGTCCGGGCGGGCATATCCGATGTTTTCAGCTATGGACCCGTTAAAAAGGAAAGTGTCCTGAAGCACGGGGGAGATGTTGTGTCTTAAGCTTTCGAGGGTCACATGCCTGATATCCTGACCGTCCACAAGGATCCTGCCTTCCACGGGATCGTAGAAACGGGATATGAGCTCCTTTGTGCCGTGCACAGTCATTGATCATGTATTTTATATGAAAAGGAGAGGATATGCAAGGATTAATAAAAGCGGACCCCGAAGGGTCCGCCTGTTCATGCTCTTACTGTATATTCCGAAACATTAAGGACTGTCTCTCCGTCGATCTGGAGAGCGCAGGGGGAGTCAAAACGTACGGTGACCTCATGACCTGTCATGACATCCACCATCTCGGTGTGCTTGATGTGTTCGCCCTTGAAAATGTTGGGGAAGACCATTAGTGTCTTGAGTTTGCCGGAATCGTACATGACCACGGTGGACACTTCTTTGGTGGGATTCAGGCGGTTCTGGGAAGGAGCAACCATCATGCCGCCGCCGTAGAAACGACCTTTCATGGTGGGAGCCAGCCATACATGTTTGTAATTCTTCTCGACTCCGTCGACGATGACTGTGGCATTTCTGGGCTTGAAGTGGAAGAGGAGACCTTTAATGGCGATTCCTGCATAGTTTACGGGCTTGTCGGAAGCTGCGCGGCATTTGTCGCCCACTTCACAGCAGTAGCCGTCAATTCCGTAGCCTATGCCATTTATGAAATAACTCGTTTTTCCGTTGATCGTAACGGTGGGAAGGTTTGCAAGGTATTTGTTTAACGGAATGAACTTGATGCCTTCCGCGGGAGCGATGTCGGTCTTGAAATCATTTCCCGTTCCTGCTGCATAGTATAGGATCTCGGTGATGGGAACCTGTCCCTTAAGATCGTTGGCAAGATGGTTTATGGTACCGTCTCCGCCCACAAGGATCAGCTTGTCCTCGGGAGAAACTTCATTTATGTATTTTACGATATCCGTGATCTTTGTAATGTCTTCAAGGACTGTTTCTCCTGTGAGAAGAGCCTTTGCTTCTTCCGCTGTTTCGCTTCCCCTCTTATTGTTGGAATAGGGATTGAATAAAATAATGTTCTTTGCCATAGCTCCTCCTAAAAACCTTAATTGTTAAAAATTACGTCGGAATCCGTAACTTCGTGCTCCTTATCCGAACTGTCTCCCAGCACGGTCTCCATGTCCTTGCGCACTCTTGCGGCGATGACATGAGATGAATTTGATGTGACAAAATCCACGGGGATCGTCTCTATGAAATCTACATATACATCTGTTTTCCTTAAAGGGAAATTTCGGGCGATCTTTTCCGTACCTCTGACTGTGACCACCACAATGGGGACCTTGGCCATCTGAGCCACTTTCATGGTGCCGTCGTGGAAGGGCAGGAGCTCGAGGGTCTTGCTTCTGGTGCCTTCGGGATAGATGCCCACGGAAACGGTGTCCTGCTTCAAAAGCTCCGATGCCTTCACCAGAGTCTTGAGGCTTTCTCTGGGATCGGTGCGGTTGATGGGAAGGAAGCAGCATCTGCGGATGATCCTTCCGAAGCAGAAGACCTTGAAATTCTCGGGCTTTGAAATGTAGGAAACGTCAAATTTCCTGAGGACATACCATGTGACGATGGGATCGAATTTTGAACGATGGTTTCCCATGATGACAAAACGCGAATCTTCGGGAACCTTGTCAAGTCCGGTGACGTGGAGCCTGACTCCCGCTCCGGGAAGAGCGAACATGGTTGAAAAATTCAAAAGAAAACGGTGGTAACGGGAATGTTTGGGGTAAACCTTCTTGGGACTGATGAGAAGAGCGTTGATCATCAGGAAGATCACCCAGAGAACCGCAAAAGCAACAAGAGCGGCAAGGATCCACAGGATCGCCATAACCAATTTATAAAAGACTTCCGGCATAATACCGACCTCCGAAATTTTTATGATAAAGATCAAAAATACCTCAAAATCCAATAAAACATTATAATCCTTCCTATTGAAAAAAAATATGGTGAAAAACGCAAAAATATCCTAAAACGGCGTTCTGAGATCAAAAAAAGCGGAGCCGGGGGCAGATTGATTTATAGATCTTTTTTTGCTACAATCTGTGGTGCTTTAAGAATCAGAACACAGGGAGATACGGTATGCCCGATCAGTTTCAGAGAACGAGGATCCTTCTTGGGAAGGACAATATTGAAAAACTTAAGAATGCCCATGTGGCTGTGTTCGGAGTGGGAGGAGTCGGCGGTTATACCGTGGAAGCGTTGGCCAGGAGCGGCGTAGGAACCCTTACCCTGGTGGATGACGACAAGGTGAACCTTACCAATCTGAACCGTCAGATCATCGCACTTCACAGCACCCTGGGAAAATATAAGGTGGATGTGGCGAAGGAGAGGATAGAAGACATCAACCCCGATGCGGTGGTCCACACATACAAGACTTTCTACACCCCCGATACGAAGGATGAGTTTGACTTTGGCTGCTATGACTACGTGGTGGATGCCATAGATACCGTCACCGGAAAGATACAGCTTGTGATGCAGGCTCATGAGGCGGGAGTGCCCATCATCAGTTCCATGGGGGCGGGAAACAAAGTGAATCCCGCTATGTTCGAGGTTGAGGACATATACAAGACCTCCGTCTGTCCTTTGGCAAAGGTGATGAGAAGAGAACTGAAGGCCGGAGGCATAAAGCATCTGAAGGTGGTCTATTCAAAGGAACTGCCTCTGAAACCCATGGCGGAAATTGAAAACTCCTGCAGCGACAAGTGCACCTGCCCTCCGGAGACGGCCGAAAAATGCGAAGTCCGTCGGGCAATTCCCGGAAGCACATCCTTTGTGCCTTCCGTCGCAGGCCTCATCATTGCGGGGGAAGTGATCAAGGATCTGCTGGATTTCAGAAATCCCATGTAAAGATAAGGAGATATATGCAGATAAAAAAGATCTATTTTGATATGGACGGAGTGCTGGCGGATTTTGAAAACGGAGTCCGAAACCTTTGCGGCATCGAAGCCTATTCCCTGAACGACAAGAAGCCCGAAGGCTACGAAAAACTGCTCTGGGAAAAGATCAGCGGCATCGACAACTTCTATGACAAACTGGAGATCCTGCCGGGGGCAAGGGAAATGTTCAATGCGGTGCGTTCGGCTTACGGCGATCGCTGCGAGATCCTGACGGGGATCCCTAAGCCCTACAAGGGTGTAAAAACCGCTGCGGAAGACAAGATCTCCTGGATGCGTCGGCTTTTGTCCGAGGACATTGTCATGAACATTGTCTACAGGGATCAGAAAAAGGATTACTGTACAGGACCTGACTGTGTTCTGATAGATGATTACAAAAAGACCGTAAAACAGTGGAGAGAACTGGGAGGAACGGGCATAGTCCATGTGAGTCCCGAAGAGACCATGAAAGAACTTGAGAGACTGGGGATCCTGTGAAGGCGATCTCACCGCTCATTTATTAAATGATTATGGTTTTTATTGAAACGGAAATGTATAATCATTCTGTCCGCTTCATTCAGAGAAAGGCGGCAGTACGAAGAAAATGAAAAGAAGGTAAGGAAGTTATGAGTAAAGCGACTGTAAGAAGAGAAAAAGTGCAGATCCCCACATACAGGATCGCGGAGCCGGAAAAGAGTCCGGTGTTTTTGGAAAAGAGAGCCTATCAGGGGAGTACAGGCAGGGTTTATCCCCTTCCCGTAACGGAGAAGATCTATGATGAGAAGGAAATGAAGGAATATAACGCCATCATCCTTGAAAACGACTATCTCTACGTCATGGTGCTGCCTGAACTTGGCGGACGCATACAGAGAGCCCTGGACAAGACCAACGGCTATGATTTTGTTTATTACAACCATGTTATAAAGCCTGCCCTTGTGGGACTGGCAGGTCCCTGGATCTCCGGCGGTATCGAATTTAACTGGCCTCAGCACCACAGACCTTCCACATTTTCACCCGTGGATTCCGACATATCCGAAAACTCCGACGGTTCCGTAACGGCCTACGTGGGCGAGACCGACATAATGTACGGCACCAAGTGTAACCTTGCCATAACTCTCTATCCCGACAAGGCATATATTGAGCTTAAGGGACAGCTCTACAATCCCACGGATCTGCCCCAGACCTTCCTCTGGTGGGCAAATCCCGCAGTTCCCGTAAACGACTATACCTATTCCGTTTTCCCGCCCGACGTTAATGCCGTCATGGACCACGGAAAACGTGCGGTTTCCACCTTCCCCATTGCAACGGGAGAGTACTACAAGGTGGACTACTCCGCAGGAGTCGACATTTCAAGATACAAGAACATCAAGGTGCCCACATCCTATATGGCTGCTCATTCCGATTTTGATTTCATCGGAAACTACGACGAGAGCAGGGAAGCAGGACTTCTTCATGTGGCAGATCACCATGTTTCGCCGGGAAAGAAGCAGTGGACCTGGGGAAACGGCGATTTCGGAAAGATGTGGGACAAGAACCTCACAGACGAAGATGGTCCTTACATCGAACTCATGACAGGCGTTTACACAGACAACCAGCCTGATTTCACGTGGCTCAAGCCCAATGAGGAAAAGACATTCACCCAGTACTTCATGCCCTACAAGAAGGTGGGAAGAGTGTCAAATGCCACCAAGGACATCACCATCGGTGTTTCCGACGGTGAACTCAGGGTCTACTCCGCAGGAGAATTCGAAAAGGCCAATGTGTCCGTAAAGTGCGGAGAGTCCACCATTCTCAGCAAAAACTACGATCTTAAGCCCGGGGACTGCATCATTGAACCCGTGGGAGACATACATGACTACATCATCACCGTTTCCGCGGGAGACAAAGTCCTTTGCTCCTACAAGGAGTTTATTCCTGCAGATGTTCCCGTGCCTTCGCCCATGGATCCTCTTAAAGATCCCAAGGAGATCGAGAGCCTGGAGGAACTTTACCTTGCAGGTCAGCACCTTGAACAGTACAGACATGCCACAAGAAATCCCGAAGCCTATTACCTTGAGGGACTTAAACGCGATAAGACGGACATACGTTTAAACAATGCCTACGGACTTCTTCTACTGCGCCGCGGCCAGGCGAAGGAAGCGGAAGGCTACTTCAGGACCGCGATCAAGAAGCAGACATGGAGAAATCCCAATCCATACAGCGGAGAATGTTACTTTAACCTTGGACTTGCTCTTAGGGATCAGGGCTGCTTTAACGAAGCATTTGATGCACTTTACAAGGCTACCTGGTCAGCCGAGACCGCAGGAAACGCTTTCTATGAAATGGCGGCCATAAGTTCTATCATGGGAAGACCTGAAGAAGCACTTGAATTTGTTGACAAGGCTCTGATCCGCAACTGGCACAATATGAACGCAAGAGTCCTGAAACTGGAACTCATGCGTGCAATGGGTAAGGACACAACAGCATTCCTTGAAGAGTCCTATGCCATTGACAGACTCTCCTTCGGTATCCTTTACAGAAAACTTGGCAAGGATGAATTTATCTCTGCCATGGGAAACAGAGCAGACAACTGGCTGAACCTTGTGAGACTTTACATGAGAAACGGTCTGTTCAGAGTGGCTTACGAACTGCTGTCTGTATGTCCGTTAAAGAATCCCATGATCGAGTACTGGAGAGGCCATGTCCTCATGGTTGCGGGCGATATGCAGGGGGCTGTGGAAGTATGGTCCGAAGCTGAGAAGCTTCCTTCCGACTTCTGTTTCCCCAACAATGCTTTTGACATCGGCGTTTTAAAGGAAGTTCAGATCGCAGGAGAATACATGAAGGTTTCCATGCCCATGGCAGCTTACTATCTCGGAAACATCCTGTATGACAAAAAGAGATACGCAGAGGCTGAAAGAGAGTGGGAAAAGGCGGCAGCGTTAAAAACTGACTTTGCCATGGTCTACAGAAATCTCTCCATCGTTTATTACAATAAAAACCACAATTCCGCCAAGGCGCTGGATGCCATCGGAAGAGCATGCGCTCTTGAGCCGGACAACAGCCGCTTCATTCTGGAGCAGGATCAGCTTCTTGCAAGAGTAGGGGCAGATCCGCTGGTACGACTTTCCCTCATGGAAGGAGACGAGAAGCTTGTTGAAGAGAGAGACGCTCTGTGCCTTAGATACGTTCGTCTGCTTAACATGAACGGCAAGCACGAAGAAGCATATGAAATGCTGAAGAAGCATGTTTTCCATGTTTGGGAAGGCGGCGAAGGAAAGATCGCGGACGAGTACAAGAACGCTCTCTTTGCACTTTCTTCAAAGGCTCTGGCTAACGGTGAATATGACAAGGCTCTGGAACTTTGCGAGAAGACCTTCACCTACCCCGATAACCTGGGCGAAGGTAAGCTCTTTAACGTTCCCGACAACAAGGCATGGTTCATGATCGGCGAGATAAAGACAGCCAAGGGAGACAAGGCCGGAGCCATGGAAGCCTATAAAAAGGCAGCTGAAGGCGAGGTTCGTCCCGAACTTGTGCGTTACTACAATGACATCCCTTCGGATTACATCTTCTGGCTGGGACTTGCAAAAGCACGTCTTGGACTTAAGGAAGAAGCACTTGCTGCCATGAGGAGCCTTATCGACTTCGGTAACGAGCATCTTAATGACAAGGTGGAGTACGATTTCTTTGCGGTTTCCATGCCCGAACTGGAAGTTTACGAGGAAGACATAAAGAAGAACAATGACGACTATTGCAAGCACCTTGTGGATCTGGGCGTCAAAGGTCTTTCGGAGATAGAAAAATAAGGAACTTTACAACAGTCTTTGGTGCCGGGAGGCAGGATCATGATCATTCGGAGATATGACAGCATCAGAATAGTAGTTGAAGACAACGGAAGTGAGGCCGTACGCATTGCTGCGGCCAATCTTGCCCGGGACTTTGAGACTGCCATGGATGTAAAGGAAACTGCGGGAAATGAATGTGCAGCGGTCATTAGGATAGTGAACGGTGACGAAAACCTGCCCCGGGAAGGCTATACATTAAAATGCAAAGGCAACGAACTTCTGATCCGCGGTGCCGACAGGAGAGGTACCATCTACGGCATATACACCTTTTCCGAGATGCTGGGCATCTCCCCCTGGTACTTTATGGCGGACGTTCCGGTTCCGAAGACACCGGAACTGGAGATCGTGGATGGTTTTGAAACCTCCGACCATCCTGTTGTTGAGTACCGCGGCATATTCATAAACGACGAGGAAGAACTGGATAAATGGGTGAGCCTCCATATGGGGGAAAACACCATCGGGGTAAACACCTATGCAGTGATCTTTGAACTCCTTCTGCGCCTTAAAATGAACTATATCTGGCCTGCAATGCATGTGAATTCCTTCAACATGAACAGGGAGAACGGAGAACTGGCGGAGCGCATGGGTATCGTGGTGGGAACCAGCCACTGCGATATGCTGATGAGGAGCAACAACAGGGAGTGGATCCCCTGGGTCACAAAAAAAGGATATGCGGGAGCGAAATACGATTACTCCATACCCGGAAGGAACAGGGAGATCCTTAACGAGTACTGGGCAGAGAGCGTGGACCAGAACAAGGATTTTGAAGTGAGCTACACCCTGGGAATGCGAGGTGTCCACGATTCCGGCTTCGAAGTGAGAAACCTGTCGAACCTCATGGGAAAAGCCCTGGTGGATGCCAAGACAAAGCTTCTGGAAGAGATAATAGAGACTCAGGAAAAGATCATAGCAGACCGGGTTTCCGGGGATGTTATGAAGCTTTTTGTACCCTATAAGGAAGTGCTGGAACTTTACGACAACGGTCTTAAAGTACCCGAGGATGTGACTCTTGTGTGGGTAAACGACAACTACGGCTATGTCCGCCGTTACCCCAGTGAAGAGGAAAAGAACAGAGCGGGCGGAAACGGTATCTATTACCACAATTCCTACTGGGCTCCTCCGGGAAACTCATATATGTTTGTAAACACCATCCCTCTTGCTCATACGGCCAATGAGCTTAGAAAAGCCTATGCCGAGGGTATCAGGAAACTCTGGGTGACGAACTTCGGAACACTGAAACCCTTTGAAGAGGAAATGAGTTTCTTTGCGGACCTGGCCTGGGAAACAGGAAAAAAGTCCGGTTCCACCGATGATGTGGACCTCTGGCTTAAGAGCTGGCTGAGTAAGACCTTCGGAACAAGCTTTCTCGTGCGTGATTTAAGAGGTCTTGCCATTCTTCTGAATGACTTCGACCAGATCTCAAACGTCCGTAAGATCGAGCATCTGGACATAGACAACTTTGCTCTTAAGGGTTACGGAGACGAAGGCGGCCACAGGCTTTTGTTCTATGAAAAGATATTTAAAAAGGCCAACGATATTTGGAAGAGCCTGCCACAGGAACAGCAGGATGCTTTCTTTGAACTTGTGGTCATGAAGATACACGCTGTCTACTATTCCAATGCCATGTTTTACTACGCTGACAGGAGCAACCTGTGCATGAGGCAGGGGAAAAGAGCGGCAGCCCACAAATACACCTTGCTTTCTTTGAAGTTTGAACGTCTAAGGAAGCAGATGATCTATTACTACAACAATGTCATGGCTGAAGGCAAATGGAGCGGCATTTTGACTCCGGAGGATTTTCCGCCTCCGAGAACGGCATGTTTCCCGCCCTGTATGCCCCCCTTCAACTATGATGAGAATAAGATGGTGGTCACCACCTGGAGCGGAGACGACAGCCTTTCTTTCAACGGCTTCAACACGAAATGGATAGAGATCGCCAACGCAGGCATGGGAGAGATCGGTTTTGAGATCGTCGCACCCAAGTGGCTTAACATATCCTGCAAAAAAGGAAAGGTTGCGGAAGAGAGAAGGATCTTTGTTGAGAACCTGTCTTTTACGGACTGTTCCGGTGTCATCAACGTGAGCTGCCTTGAAACAGGCGAAAAGGCCAGGATCCCCGTTACCGTAAAGAAAGCCGATAAGAGAGAAGATGACAGAAGGATCGTCATTGAAGGAACGGATTTCGTAAAAGAGAAGGGAAGAGTGTCGGTCATAGCACGTCTCGGACGTGATCACGGCAATCTTGTGCAATTGGACGAAGAGGGAGCGAGCGTAAGCTACAACTTTTCCGTTACGGATGAGAAGGCTGTTGCCACCCTCATCATCCACCGTTTCCCCACACTTAATTCTGTGGGAAGGATCCGCGCAAAGATCACCCTGGACCGGAAAAACTATCTTTATGAAGCGGAAGCCAGAGATGAACACATGGCGAACTGGAAGGACAATGTGCAGAACAATGTGGATACAGGCTGTCCCATTTCTGTTCCCCTTACCGCAGGAGAACACACCCTTACTGTTACATGCGTTGACAGGTACTTTGCATTTTCGCGCCTTTTCCTGCTTTTGGACGCAGGGAAACGTTTCAATACGGGAACTGCCTGTTACGGAGACGATCTTCCCGGTGAGTTCGATACTGAAAAAGCGGCGGAACAGCTTTACGGTCACATTAAGCTCGATCCTCCGAGAGAGATCTTCACCACCCTTGATGAAGTGAAGAATGCCAACACGGACTATGATGCTTACAAGCCCGGAGAGTACCCCGTTCCTCTTGATGAATGGAAGAGGGAGAGTTTACGGACTTACAGGGAGATCTTCAGATCCGCGAAGAAGCCCTTCGAAAGGGAATTTGATGCGGCAGCGGCCATGGCAGGAACGGATTTCGCCTTCATCGAGGATAAGGAGCACTGGCTCACCTATTGCAATTCTCCCTCCCACGGAGGCTGCGGCCTTGCCATGTATGTGCGGAAGAAGGATATGCATTTTACTTATGATACGGCTCCCGCACTGAACTATTGCTTCGAGACCTTCGTAAAGGACAAGTACACCCTGTGGCTCAGACTTTTCATGTGGGGCGACGATCAGTCTCACTTTGAAGTCACAATAGACGGTGAGCGCTTCGAGCAGCGTGATTTTATTAAGCCAGCCCTGTGGAGCTACAGCTCCGAAAACACCTGGAAATGGTACCCGGTCTGTGTTAAGGAACTTTCGCCGAGACGGCATATGCTTACTGTACGGCTCCTTGATTCAAGACTAAGGATCGACAAGATCAGAATAGACACAATGTAAAAGGGGAATATATGAGCAGATTGATCTATGAAAACCCTCTGGCGTCGGAAAAGGATGTGGAGGGATGGACACTTGAAGGACAGGCGAAGGTGAGCTTTGAAGACGGCTGCATGCGCATGGAAAATGCCATGTCGGCTGAGAATGGGCAGAAAGCCAATTATGTGTTCTGGTGCGACAGGGAATTTCCGGACAACATTGAGATCACCTGGGAATTCAAGCCCATCCGTGAACCCGGACTTGCCATCATGTTCTTTGCTGCAAAGGGAATTAACGGAGAGGACATATTTGACGAAAAACTTCAGAAGAGGACGGGAGAGTACCCCCTCTATCACCATGGGGACATCAATGCTTTCCATGTTTCCTACTTCAGAAGAAAAGAACCTGACGAAAGACAGTTTCACACCTGTAATCTCAGAAAGAGCTACGGCTTTAATCTTGTGGCGCAGGGAGCGGATCCCATTCCCGATGTGTCGGACTGCGTGGATTTCTACAGGATGAAGTTGATCAAAAAGACGAACAGAGTGGAGTTCTACGTGAATGATCTCATGTCTTTTGCCTATGATGATGACGGTGAGACCTTCGGAAAGCCATTAAAAGAGGGCAAGATCGGCTTACGCCAACTCGCCCCCATGGCTGCAGTATATAAGAATCTTAAGGTATATGCTTTATGATCATGCTCTGAACTCGATGATACGGCTCTCTGCACCTTCGGATCCGTCGGCAAATTTAGCCGCAACGTAAACCTGATAAACATCGCTGGCAGGAATTGTGAAAGGAAGAACGGCTGCGCTCTTCTTTTCTTCTGCCGTGACGGTCTTTAAAGGGAAGAACTGGAAGTCAACGGAACCCTTGCGGTAAACTGTGTAGGATACAGCGCCTTCCACGTCGTTCCAGATCAGCAGGAAGTTTGCCACACCGTCTGCGATGTGAAGTTCCTGAAGAGCAAAGCCTGAAGGCTTTGTGGAATCTGCGGGAGCGGGATTTGCAACTGGAGCGGGCTTGTCGATCTTGAAATCCGTTGTGATGGCGGGTTTAAGAGGAGCAAGTTCCGGTCTGTCGGAAGCAAGGATGGCTTCAGCCACCAGTTTTGCGAACATTGTTGCACCGTACTCCTGAAGGTGAGTGTTGTCGTGAACACCGTCGGCATATGCTCCTTCAGGGTAAGCACCTGCTGCTGCCCAAAGGTAGATGAGTTTGGATTCTTCACTTCCGATGGAGTTCAGGTAATCAACCGTAAGGTTGCAAAGGTCGATGCAGGGAACATTTTCTTCCTCTGCCACTTTCACCATGGCATCCCTGTACTTTCCGAAGGATGCGATGAAATTGCCTTCATGGTCGTCGCAGTTTCTTCTCGCGATGGGGGTTACAAGAACAAGAGTAACCTTTCTCGCACGGCAGGAACGGATGTACTTCTTGAGCCAGAAACCGAAATCTGCGGTGGAAACGAATCTGTTGGGGCGGACTGCCGTGGCATCGTTGTGTCCCCACTGGATGAAGCAGTAATCTCCGGGAGCGGAGAGAGCGAGAAGTCTGTCCCACTTGCCTTCGTTAATGAAGGAACGGGAACTTCTGGCACCGATGGAACGGTTCTCTATGTTAAAGAGAGGGGTTTCGTAAATGTGATTCTGAGGATAGCAAAGGTCGGGAGACTGGATCTCGGGAGTGTCTTTGCCGCCGTTAAAGAATCTGTAAAGCACCTGGCCCCAGCCGGTCTGAGGATAGTAGAACTTCTCATAGGACTGAACTGTTGAGTCGGAAGCAAGGAAAACAGTGGGCTTTGCCTTGGGAGCCTTTAAAGGGATCTCTTCGTAGGCGATGTCTGTGATCTCGAAGAAACCTGCCTTGGCCTCTTCTTTTAACTTTGCATCCGAAGGGATGAAGAACTGAAGGAGCGTGTCATCTTCAACGGAACAGAGAGTGAATTCGGCCTCAGCCTCGCTCTTTGCGGGGACCGCAAAGGCGTTCAGCTTCAGGATGTTATTTGCAAAACAGCTGACCTTTAACTCGCTGTCTGTGGGATTCTTAAAACGCACGGTCCATTTGCCGTCCTTAAGACCTGTGTTCTTTTTGAAACCAAGTCCCTCGGCATAGCAGTACACACCGAAGCCTGTGGACTCGGTCTCGGTCCAGTTAAGGGATGTGAGCTTGAGACCGTCATTTGTTATTGTAAAAAATTCGGAAGTCTCCTTCCAGGAGATCTCCTTGAAATAGGGTTTACGTTCTGTATAAACTCCGTTGTTCCAACCGCCCGCAGGAAGGGGATAGGTTACGGAAACGGGAGTAAGTTCATCATAAAACATGGGTTTCACCTCGTATTTTAATATGTTGGGTGGATTATAACATTGATGGAAATCAAAAAAAAGGCAAAAAACACCGATTAAGGAATTGACACTTTTTAAAAAAGATGATACTTTTCGCTTAAACAACCGAAAGGAAAACGTTTTATGGCATCAGAATCAAAATTGTTTGACCCCGAGGGTCTGTTGATGACAAGCTTCGACACGGTCAAAAATCTCATCATATTAAACCTGCTCACCATCATATGCTCCCTCCCCATTGTGACCGCGGGAGCAGCCTTCACCGCTCTTCATTACTCCGTTCTTAAGATGGTGAGGAACGAAGAAGGGTACATTTCAAAGAACTTTTTTAAATCTTTCAAAGAAAATCTGAAGCAGGGCATAGGTTTCTCCGTCATCATGCTTTTGGCGGGAGCCTTCATAGGAGCAGCCTTTTATGCAACACTCATGTTTGAGGAAGATCCCGGTTTTGTAAAACTTGCGAGAGTCCTGCTGGTTGTAATGGCTGTGGCCTACATTTTGCAGCTGACTTTCTTCTTCCCTGTTCAGGCAAAACTTGCGGCCACCCTTAGTCAGAACATGTCAAATGCTTTTAAAATGGCACTTTCACATTTTCCCATGACTCTGCTCATGATAGTGCTGAATGCGTTGCCCTTTGTGATCTGCTATTTCTTCAACTTCCTGATCCCGGTGCTTTTGATCTTCGGATTTTCTCTTCCGGCCATCTGGGATGCGAAATTATATGACAAGATATTTAAGAAACTGGAGGATGATCTGAATGCCCGGGAAGATATTTGATTTTGACGGTCCTTTGTTCAGGTTTTTAAACACCCTGGCAAACATAGTGATCTTAAGTGTCCTTACACTTGTTTGCAGTGTTCCGCTGATCACCTTCGGACCTTCCATGAAGGCACTTTACGCCTGCAGTCTTAAAATGGTAAGAAACGAAGAGGGCTATGTCACAAAGGACTTTTTCAGAAATTTTAAGACACAGTTTTTAAGAAGTTCTGTTCTGGGGATCTTTTTCCTTCTGGCTGCGGGATTCCTGGCAGGAGGCATATACACCTTCGTAATGATAGGTAAAGCATTCCCGGTCATCATGATCGTTGCCTGGGGAATAGCGGGTTTCATCGTGCTGTGCACCATGCTTTGGATCTTTCCCATGCAGGCCAGGTTTGTGAATCCCATAAAGCAGACTGTTAAACTTTCTTTCTGGCTGGCGGTGACGAAATTTCCTCAGACCATGCTGATGCTCCTCATCTGGCTTTTTATACCGGGCTGTGTCCTTTTCATATCGGGGAATTTCATCCCCTTGGTGTTCCTTGCGGAACTGGGGACGGCGGCCTATTTCAGTGCGGAAGTTTACGACAGCCTTTTTGCCGAACTGGAGGAAAAGATCAGAGAAGGGCAGAATAACCATCGGGAAGAAAACTGAATGATCCGGACCGTAAATCTGAACTTATATGATAAGTTGAAACTCATCATTTAAATATGGAGGTTACCAAATGAAGAGAGTAGAAGAGTTTTTGAAAAAAGCGGGAACTTACTATCTTGCAACCGTTGAAGGCGACCAGCCCCGTGTTCGTCCCTTCGGAACAGTGAACATTTTCGACGGAAAGCTTTACATCCAGACAGGAAAGAAGAAGCCTGTTTCCAAGCAACTCCACGCCAATCCCAAGGCTGAGATCTGCGCTTTTGTGGAAGGCACCTGGCTGCGACTTGCAGGCGAACTTGTTTCCGATGACAACAGAGAAGCAAAGAAGTCGATGCTCGACGCTTATCCTCAGCTTCGCGGCATGTACAATGAAGACGACGACAATACGGAAGTTTTTTACATAAAAAATGCTACCGCAACCTTCAGCTCCTTTACAGGCGCTCCGGAAACGATAACATTCTAGGATTATTCCGGTTTATTCAGCCTGTAGTTTCTTCTGTAGGCTTCCGGGGTGATACCGAACTCATTCTTAAAAACATTTTGAAAATGTGACTGGCTCTTCATTCCTATGGCTTGGGAAATGGCGGAGACAGTCATTTTTTCGTCCCCCTGCAGCAGACGGAGCGCGGTCTCCAGTTTCTTTTCTTTTATATATTCGGTGAAATTTACCCCCATATTCTTTTTAAAAAGACGACAGAGGTAGGCATCTGTGAGATCGAAATGAGCTGCGGTCTCGGAGAGAGTGGCTGTGGCAAGATTGTCGGCTATATGAGCCAGGATATCGTCCATGTTTTTCTGTTCTCTTTCCGAAGAAGGCCGGAGGCTGAAGTTGGCACGATACTTTTCCAGCGAACCCGAAAGAAGACGGATGAGCCCTGCACATCCGTTATTTTTGTACAAAATGGTGAAAATATCTTCATCCATGAAAGTGAAATGATAATCCTGTTTTTCAAAGAAAAGACGCAGGGCAGTGCATATCTCCGAAATGTAGTTCATCATTTCCGGAAAAGGATAGGAAACGCCGCCTTCGAATATGTTTAGAAAACTTCGTTCCATCTGCCCAAATTCCGTGATGATCTTGTCATACTTTTTATCGTTAAGTTCCTGCATGATAGAAAAAGCGATATCGCGAGGCAGTTTTTCGGTACTTTGCTCAAGGCGATGGAGCAGGGTAGAGGTGAAAGGTCTTGAACCGCCCAGAAGGATCCCGTATCTGACGGCATTGATAAGGAAGATGCATTCGTTATACAACTGATTTTTGTCCTGAAGATCTTCTGCATAACACACGTAGGAGCGGTTCTTTTGAGAAATGGAATACATGGTCTGTCTCAGGGAACCCACAAAAGAGCGGATGCTGAAGACGGATGAATTATAATTCAGAAAACATATGATCATGTTTCCGGCTTTTTCGCAATAGTGATCTACAAAAGAGGCGTTCATGAGATTTGAGCATGCGTTCAGTATTTCTGTAAGATAATCATCTGTCACCACGGCCCCGTTCTCATCCCTTATCTCGGTGACAATGACCGAATAGTCTGAAAGAGAACTATCTAAAAAAAGCTCATCCGGATCTGTTTTGGTAAAGTTGAACAAAAAACCACCTCCTGAATAATGATCATTATTTCTTCTTTGATAGTATAAAATATAGCATTAATGTCAAAATTACACAATGATTTTTTGAAGTGATAATAAATTGATTATTACTGAACTTCAAAAAGAAGCAAAAATGTCAAAAATACGCAATTGTGCAAAATGTACAACTATGTTAGCATTTAGTCAAATGGTGAAACTATGACTTAACAATTCACCCAACTATCCGGAGGATATTTTTTATGAAAAATCACAAGGGCGGCATATCATTAATAGCTAAAAAAGTGGTCAGCCTTACGCTTGTTACGGCTATGGTAACAACATTGTTGCCTGTTTCTGCACGTGCGGTTGCTGCTGAGGGACAGCCCCTTAAGGATAAATATACCGAGTTTAACGGACGTGATATAGACTGGAAGTATAGCACGGGTGAAAATGTGCCTACATATTCTAAGGCTTGCGAGACTTATGATCTCTATGCTTCGGCCGAGAAGGAGATCAGCGTCGATCTTACGAAACTTTCCAATATAAACGGAAAAGTCAAGACATCCGTTTATGACGGAAGAACTGTGGTTCTGAACGACCTTGACAGTGAATATATCGAATTCGAAGTAAAAGCACCCAAGGATGGTGTTTACGGATTTGAGATCGATTATCATATGGTTGGCTTCGATTCCGATTCAGCCAAGAGAAACCTCTTCATCGATGGCGAGTATCCCTTCACAGAGGCTTCCGATCTTGTATTCTACAGATACTTCTGTGACAACGGTGAACCTGTACTCAATAGTATCGGAGACGAGACAAGACCGAGTCAGAAGGAGGTCACCGGCTGGAGAACACAGGGTCTTAAGGATACTACAGGTATAGCATATGAGGACTACAGGATCCTCCTCTCCGCAGGCACCCACAAGGTGAGACTGGTGGCTTCCAGAGGAGATATGTACATTTCAGGTATCCGCTTTACAGTACCTGAAGTCATCAAAAGCTATGCTGAAGTAGAAGCTGAGTATAAAGAAAAAGGTTACAAGAATGTAGATTGCGAAAAGATCACATTCCAGGCAGAAAGCACAGCTATTGAAAAAAATGCCACCACACTGAGACGTGAGAATGATGGCGATCCTCTGGTAGAGCCTGCGTCCGGAACCAGCAGAAGACTCAACGTTATCGGCGGTTCAAGATGGAGATACGGTAACCAGAGTATCACTTGGGAATTTGAAGTTCCCGAAGACGGTCTTTACAAGATCGGTCTTTATGAGAAGCAGTCCTGGAATGACGGACTTCCTTCCTACAGACAGATATTGATCGACGGCAAGGTTCCTTTTAAGGAATTAAATGCATACAAGTTCGAATACACCTCAAAGTGGATATTGAATCAGCTGGGACCTGAAAACGGAGATCCTTACAGATTTTATCTTACCAAAGGTAAGCATACCATTACTATGACAGTTAAAATGGGGGATTTCGGACCCATCCTTGAGTCTTTGAAGGAGGACATTTCCATCCTTTCCGATGCGATCCTTAACATCACCATGATCGCAGGATCCAGTCCCGACCCCAACTATGATTACGGTTTCTTTGAAAAGATCCCTGATCTTGAGGAAAACCTGAATCGTCTTATCGACAGTCTTCAGTACAAGTACGAACTTGCAAACAGCATGTCAGCAAAGACTTCCGCTATGGCCAACAACTTCCTTGCTGTGCAGGAAGACATTAAGGCTATGGTAAAGGATCCTTTCATCATTGCCAGGAGATTCTCTTCACTTGAAGATAACCAGAACAGACTTTCAGAATACTATCAGACAATACAGTATCTGATGCTGGTGATCGATGAGTTTTATGTCGGAAATCCCGATGAGAAGTGGAAGAGCGTTTCATCCAACTTCTTCCAGCGGCTCATGGTTACCATAAAGCAGTTCCTTCTTTCCTTTACAAAGGATTATGACAATGTGGGAAGCGTTCTTTCTGAGGATACAGTCGTTAAAGAGACGATCAATGTATGGATCGCCAGAAGTACGGAGTACGCAGAAGTTATAAAACAGCTTGCGGATGAAAGCTTTACCCCCAAGAAAGGTATTGCCATTAATGTAAATGTCCTTCCTTCTTCACAGTTGGATGCCGGTCAGGTCAACGCTATTATGCTTGCGATAACTTCGGGAAAAGCTCCTGACGTTGCTCTTGGAGTTGATATCAAGTCTCCTGTAGAGTTTGCCATTCGTGATCAGGTTTATGATCTTTCGCAAATGGAAGGCTTTGAGACGATGAAGAGTAACTTTGTAGAAGCTATCTTCACACCTTATGAATATCAAGGGGGTGTTTACGCACTTCCTGAGACCATGAACTTTAACGTTCTTTTTTACAGAAAAGATATCCTTTCCAAGTATGGTATTGATCTACCCAATACATGGGAAGACCTTTATGAGTATGTTTTGCCGGCACTTTATCAGAATGGATTGGATTTCTACTTTGGACGTGAGTTTAGCCAGTTCCTATTCCAGAATGGTGGAGAGTACTACACAGAGGATGGACTCAGGTCTGCACTTGACACTCCGGAAGCATATAGGGCATTTAAGGAATATACCGAACTGTTTACTAACTATGGAATAGACAAAACGGCAAATTTCTATAAGTATTTCAGATCCGGCCTGATGCCTCTCGGTGTCGGAGATTTCAACGCTTACATGCAGCTTTCCGCTGCAGCTCCGGAACTTGTGGGGAAGTGGGGAATAGTATCGCTTCCGGGACATTTAAAAGAAGACGGAACAGTGGATAGAACAGCAGGCGCGATCACTCAGAGCGGTGACATCATCCTTAAGCAGTCAACAAAACCCGAGGCAAGCTGGGAGTTCCTCAAGTGGTGGTCAAGTACTGAAACACAGACTCAGTTTGCAAAGGAAGTAGAGTCTCTTATAGGTACTGAAGCAAGATGGAATACTGCTAACAAAGAAGCTTTTATGAGCTTATCATGGAGCAGAGAAGATTTGGCAGCACTTGAAGAAGAGTGGAAGTTTGCAAAAGAAGCTCCTTATGTTCTCGGCGGATACATGACAGAGCGTCATCTTACAAATGCTTGGACCAGTGTGGTCATGAGCGGTATGGACGTTCGTGAAGCGCTTGAAAGAGCGGTCAAAGACATAAACAGAGAATTACGAATGAAACAGGAAGAGTACGGGGTAAAGACCAATGAGTAAGAGCAAAGTGGTTATCGCCGAAAACAGCATCTACAAGAATTACACAAAAATGGACAGATTCATCAGGTTCTGGCGTAAGAACTGGATGGGCTATGTATTTATGGCTCCATTTGTTGTACTGTTCTCCATCTTTGTCGTAGCACCGGTTTTTACGGCCGTCGGACTCAGCTTTACAGATTTCAATATGATGCAAAAGCCCGATTTCGTGGGCTTTAACAACTACAAACTCCTTTTCCTGGATGATGACGTTTTTAAGATCTCCATTGCAAATACCGTTAAATTTGCGGTGATCACAGGTCCTGCGGGATATCTCCTTTCCTTCTTCGCAGCCTGGGTCATCAACCAGTTGAAGGCAAAAAGAGCATTTGCACTTGCATTCTATGCACCTTCTATTCTTTCGGGTGTTGCCATGTCAAATGTCTGGCTGGTAATCTTCTCCGGAGATAAGAGTGGTATCATCAACTACTGGCTCATCCAGTGGGGACTGATCGACGAGCCCATCCTTTGGAACACAGACCCCAATCATATCATGTCCGTTGTAATGTTCATTCAGTTGTGGATGAGTATGGGTACCGGCTTCCTGGTATTCCTTGCGGGTCTTCAGAACATGGATCGTTCTCTTTACGAAGCAGGTGCCATTGACGGCGTCAAGAACAAATTCCAGGAACTGTTCTTCATTACACTTCCTGCCATGAAGCCTCAGCTTCTGTTCGGTGCCATCAATACAATAACATCGTCCTTTACTGTTTTTGAAATCTCGGCAGCTGTTGCCGGAATGCCCAGCCCGAACTATTCGGCCCACACCATTGTTGCCCATCTTTACGATTACGCGTTCATACGTTTCCAGATGGGTTACGCTTCGGCGATTGCGGTTGTGCTTTTCCTCATTACCTTTATTCTCGGTAAGGTTGTAATGAAGGCTCTTTCTTCTAAAGAGGAGTAAATGCAACATTTGGACAGAACAGACCAACAAAAAGAGAGGAACATGTAATGATTAAGATAAAATGGTTTAGAGGACAATGGTTGCATATAACCTTCGCCAAAACGCTTTTGTATTTGGTAATGTTCGCGCTCGTGGCTTTCACGGCGCTTCCCCTGGTATACGTTGTTGTTACTGCATTTAAGCCTTTGGATGAACTGTTTGTTTATCCTCCCAGGTTTTATGTAAAACATCCCACAACACAGAACTTCACAGACCTTGTGGTTTCCCTGGGAAGCTCCACGGTTCCTTTTACCAGATATATTTTCAACAGTATAATCGTAACGGTCATCACCGTATTTTTGACTGTTATTGTATGTTCACTGGCTGCATATGCGCTTGTAAAATTCAAGCCAAAGGGAGGAAAGCTCCTTTTCGACCTGATCCTCATAGCACTTATGTTTTCGCCTCATGTTACGAAGATACCCAGCTACCTCATCATCAATGGCCTCGGTATGGTAAACACCTACTGGGCTTTGATCATGCCCAGCGTAGCTGTAGCATACAACTGCTTCCTTATGAGACAGTTCATCCAGCAGTACCCCGATGAACTCATCGAGGCATCCAGGATCGACGGAGCGGGAGAGTTCAGGATCTTTATCCAGATGGTAATGCCTGCTCTTGCACCTGCATGGTCCACACTGGTAGTTTTCTCTTTTGTAAGTAACTGGAATGACTATTTCTCACCCCTCATCTACATTACCAGCCAGGCAATGAAAACTCTTCCTCTTGCCTTAAAGACCATCGGATCCGGTATTGCACGTGCGGGAGCAATGAATGTTGCCGCACTTCTTACCGCAGCGCCCACCATCATTCTTTTCACAGCAATGCAGGGACATGTAATGGAAACCATGACTTATTCCGGAATTAAGGGTTGATCAAACAGGGAGGAAAAAATGAGATATATTAAAAAAATAGTAATTTGCCTGTTGATCGCGGTGTTGACCTTATCTTCCACAGGTACATATGTTGCCATGGCAGCCGGCGGAAGCGCTGATAACTACGTTACAGCAGATAACTTTAACAGACAGCCTGTACCGGATTGCTATATTGTTTCTGAAACCATTTACAACATGGGAGATTTTGAGGATCCCAACCCCAACGTAAAGAAGAAGACATCCATCTTCAAGGGACCCAGAGACCTTTTCATCGATGACTATGACAACATCTTCGTAGTAGATACGGGAAACAACAGGATCATAAAGTTCGATGCGGATCATAATGCTGTTGCTGTGTTTTACGGACCTGAAGGCGCAGGAGAATTTAAGAATCCTCAGGGAATCTTCGTTGACGCCGATGGCGATATGTATCTTGCAGATACAGACAATCACAGGATAGTGCATATGGATAGTCAGGGAAACCTGGTTGAGATCTTCACTAATCCCGAGAGCAATCTTTCTACAGGAGAAGTATTTTCTCCTTCAAAGCTTATTGTTAATGACACCGGTTACATCTATGTAGTACGTGGTGAGAACATCATGGCCATCGATGGTAGCGGTACTTTCAGAGGATATTACGGACAGACCAACATCGGATTCAATCTTTCTGACGTTTTGATCAGAATGTTCGCTTCCGATCAGCAAAAACTTTTTGCGACTAAGAGACTTGCTTCTTCCTACATCAATATTGCCTACAGCAAGGATGGAAACATCTACGCTACAAGCCTTGAGAGAGAAGAGGGTGAGATCAAGAAACTCAATTCTGTAGGAACCAACTTCTACCGTAAGTATAAGACTGTGGGCAACTCTTTACAGAACCCCATTAAGGCATGGTGGAACAAGGCACTTAAGTCTGTAGTTGCCGGTCAGTCCTTCAGGTTCGGTGAATATTTCGATGACAATTACTACTACATGGAGCCTATCTTCACCGACATCTGCGTTGATGACAACGGTATCGTTACAGTTATCGAGCAGCTGAACGGTAAGGTTTACCAGTACGATCAGAGTGGTAGGATGCTTGTTGCATTCGGTGGTCTCGGTGAAAAGAAGGGTACCTTCTCAAGAAGCAGTTCTATTGAGGTGGACAGCAAGGGCAGGATCTACATTCTGGATCAGATCAACAACAATATCCAGATTTTTGAACCTACGGAATTCATTCAAAACATCCATGCTGCCACATCCACATATAATGACGGTGATTATCAGGCTTCCTATGATCTTTGGGTCAAGGTTCTCGCTACAGATGAGAACTACGATCTGGCTCATATGGGAATCGCAAGAGCCCTCTACAAGCAGGGCAGATACAAGGAGGCAATGAAAGAAGCCAAGCTGGTAGGCGACAGAGACACCTACACCATGGCTTTCGATGAGTACAAGTACGAAGTACTCAGAGCTCATTTCTTCCCCATTGTGCTTTTGGCGTTTGTGATCATCATTGCAGTGATCTTCTTGATCAAGACCTTTGCAAAGGCTGCCCACAAGGGCTATTGGTCCTTCCTCAGAGAGAAAAACAAGAAGATGAGCATAGGTGCCGGTATCATGTATTCATTCAACGTGATACTTCATCCTTTTGACGCATATGCAGGATTAAAGCACAACAGAGATAGGATCAATCCTTATGTTCCAATGATAATCCTTGTCATTGCTTACATTGTAAGGGTTGCCTACCTCTACATCGTTCACTTCCCTCTGGCATCCATAGAGACCAAGAACATCAATCTCTGGCTTGAGCTTGTAAAACTCTGGCTCATCCCTCTGTCATGGATACCTGCTTCTTTCATGGCAACCAGTATCTCGGGCGGTGAAAGTAAGGTGAAAGAGATCACATTTGCTTCGGTTTCTTCACTTACACCTTATATCGTTATCACAACACCTCTTATGTTCCTTTCGAACATAATGTCCAAGTCACAGCAGTCTTGGTACGGTGTATTTGAAATGCTTGCCTATGTCGGAATGTTCCTGCTGCTCTTTGTAGCCATGATGACTTTGAACAATTATACTTTTGGTAAGACCATTGCAATGATGCTCATGTCGGCATTCCTTATGGCGGTAATGTGGCTGGTAATGCTTCTCTGCTATGTATTGACGGGAAGAATGATCCAGTTCGTGATTTCACTTTTTGAAGAATTCAGACTCAATTTCCTGTAAAGACCGGGATTGAAAGGAGAAAAAAGCTTTATGTCAAAGCGATTTTTTAAGAATAGCGGAGAGAGCGATCCTGCTTCCTCCAAAAACCTTCCCGGTAAGCTGGCAGGATGGTTCAAGGACCTGCCGGGAAGATTAAGCGGTTGGTGGCAATTTGAAAAGAAACTGTTGAAGAGAAATTTCAAAAATTTTCCTTCGGATTTTAAGAACTGGGCAAAAAGCAAGATCGGAACCATAATCGTTCTTGCATTTGTGGCTATCATGGTCATTGCCGGTACTTTGAGTATTAAGAAAGCAAGAGAGAATGCCATTACTTATACCGATGAGTATGAAGCTCCCGAAAAAACGGCAGATCTTCTTTCGGACGGAGAGTACAAGAGTGTTGCCAAGACCGACAAACTTGAACTTTTCTTCTGCGCAGAGAAAGGTACCATTCAGGTACTTAACCGTGAAAGCGGTCATCTTTGGGAAGCTGTTCCCAATGCTGATGTTTGTGCGGCCAACGGTCTTGCCATGAAAAAAGTTGCCGAGAAGAGAACACAGTCTGCTCTGGTCATTTCCTATTGTGACTTGAAAAAGAAGAACGCAGAGCAGGTAACACTTTACAGTGCTACGGATTGCGGCTATCTGGACTACAAGACCATTGAAAACGGCGTTTCAGTTACCTATGGATTCCTGAAGCCCGGCATCTACGTTACCGTAGAGTACACCCTTTCAGGAGATGATCTTAAGGTCAGGATCCCTTGGGAAGACATCAGGGAAGATTGGAAGTACGCACTTAAGAACTTCGAGATCCTTCCTTACTTCGGATCTTGTGGAAACACTGAAGGCGGCTATCTTTTCTATCCCGACGGAAGTGGTGCTGTTACGGCATTTGACAACGTGGGAGAGAGAAGTTCCAACGTTAAGACTGCAACCTACTTCACTTATACAAACAGAAAAGTAACATTTGATAATATTGCTGATGACAGCATGGACAGATACACAGCTGTTCTTCCTGTTTTAGGTATCAAGGACGGAAATGATGCACTCTTTGCTTACGCAACAGAGGGCGAAGAGTATGCGTGCGTTAAGGTGTCACCTTATGGCTGCCTGAATCTGAACCTCAACCGTATCGGTTTTGACTTTGCAGTAAGAAATGTGTTCGATGCAAGCCTTTACAACATGACTGCCGGTGAAAACACAATGGCTACCGGTGGTTCCATTCAGCGAGTAGATAAAGAAAAACTCAAGCAGGACAAGGTTGTGACCTATTCCTTCCTTAGCGGCGATGATGCAAACTATTCCGGAATGGCAAAAACCTACAGGAATTATCTTGCAAAGAATGATCTTATCAAAGATAACATCAAGGATGATGACAATTATTCCCTTGCTCTGAAGATCCTCATGGGTACCACAAAGAGCGGAGTTGTCTTTGACGAATACATTGCCATGACAACCTTCGGACAGGTAAAGGATATCCTTGAAGAACTGTCTGACATGGGCATTGTTGATGAAAAGCTGATTCTCACCGATTGGGCAAAGAACAGTTCCGATTTCAATTACTGGGGACCTGCATGGAGACTGGGCGGAACGAGCGGCTTAAAGTCTATCAGTGAATATGCTGACTCCGTAAAAGGACTTGATGTTTTCCTTGAGACTGACTTTGTACAGTGCAATTCCTCAACAAAAGGCATTGACGAGGACGAGGATGTGGTTTATGACGGACTGGGTATCGAAGTGGCGGAATCCTATATGGATGGTTCCATCTACTACCTGACCAATCCTCTTGCTATCCTTAAGAGAAACGACAAGTTTCTCGGCAAACTTAAGAAATACGACGGTGTGGGCATTGCATATGAGGATATGGGAAGATATGCATATCCTGATTACAATGAAAAACATCCCTACACCAAGGTCGAAACGGTTCGGGAATTCAGAAATGTATTTGCCAATACGGAAAAGGCAGGAAAGGGTATAGCTGTTAACGGGGCAAACCGGTATGTTTACTCCTATGCAGATTACCTTTACAACTTAAGTGAAGAGAGCTACGGCCTTTCCATTACGGATCACTCCGTTCCCTTCGTACAGATGGTGATTTCCGGTTATATTCCTTATGCAACATCCGGAGCGGGAAACCTTTCTTACGATCTTCCTACCCAGAAGCTGAAATGGATCGAGTATGGTTCACTTCCTTACTTCTATGTAACATATGAGTCTGCGCTTAAGCTCCGCGAGACCTCCAATGATACGCTTTTCAGTTCCACATGGGATGACTGGAAATCTATCATTCGGGATACATACAACGAGTTCAAGGAGAATTTCTCCTGTGTATACGGCAAACAGATGACCGAACACAAGATCCTTGGCGATTCTGTATCAAAGGTTACTTACGAAAATGGCGTTGTCATTTATGTAAACTATGATGAGAAAGAAACTACCGCAGAAGGAATAACGATTCCCGGAAAGGGATATGTGGTTACCGGAGGCACCAGATAATGGAAAAAAAGAAAAAAAATAAATTAACATTGGAAAGAAGAAATCAGCTGAAGGGCTTGGTTTTTGTACTTCCTTTCATCATCGGAGTGCTTCTCTTTTTCCTCTATCCGATACTTTTCTCCTTAAGGATCAGTATCGCTTCGGGCATCAAAGTTGTAGGCATGAAGCTTTCGGGTTGGACCTTTGAGCAGTATAAGCGAGCATTCGTAGTAGACACCAGTTTCCTTCCCGAATTCAAGGATACGGTCATCTTTACTTTGACAAGATTCCCGTTGACCATCATTCTTTCCCTGATCATTGCCATCCTTCTCAACAAGGATATCAAGGGAAGAGGATTGTTCAGGGTGATCTTCTTCATACCATTCCTTTTAGGAAGCGGTGAAGTTATGCAGCAGATTGTCAATCAGGGCGTTGCGAGAGCAGTACTTAATGTTCAGGACGGAAGGATCATTCCTTACAATGTACTGATGTACTTCGGTAACAGCGTTATGAATACGGTTCAGGGTGTGTTCGGATCCCTGGTTACCATTCTTTGGGGAAGCGGAGTGCAGATACTTCTTTTCCTGGCGGGCCTTCAGAGCATTTCACCTTCGCTCTATGAGGCAGCAAAGATCGACGGAGCAACAGAATGGGAGATATTCTGGAAAGTTACGATCCCCATGATCTCACCCATGATGCTCTTGAACATCGTTTATACACTTGTTGATTCCTTTACAAGTGTGGACAACAAACTGTTGACCTACATCAGAAGCTACGGCTTCACAAACATGGAATTCTCCTATGCCGCAGCAATGAGCTGGCTCTATTTCCTGTTTATTGCACTGGTTGTTGCCATAGTTTTCGGAATCATGAAGAAATACATGCATACTAATGAGATCGAGGAGGTAAGAAAGCGTGAGCGCAAGCACAGAGTCTTTACAATCGAAAAAGCGCCTAGAAGGACTTTTGAGTAATCTTGCCTTAAGATGGAGACTTTTTAAGAGAAAGTACTCCACCTACTCGGGACTCAAACAGCTCTTTATAAGGATAGTGATGTACCTTCTGGTCATCGGACTGGCATTCGTGTTCATCTATCCTTTCCTGTACATGATCGTGAACTCGGTAATGTCAAATGCGGACCTCAACAGCAGGTCGGTAAACTGGTTGCCTACAGAGTTCAAATTCGAGAACTATTCATTGGCTTTGGATCTCCTTAACGGAAAGAAGTTTGCCATTAACTCCGCAAAGGTCACCATCATTGCCACCATCGGACATGTTATTGCGTGCTCCTTCATAGGATACGGCTTTGCAAGATATAATTTTCCCGGTAAAAAAATTCTCTTTGCCCTTGTTATCCTTGCATTTATCGTTCCCACACAGACGCTTATCATTCCGTCCTACCTGACTTACTCGAACATATCATTTAACGGAAAGAATTGCCTTGATTCTTATATTCCGTTACTTGTTCCTTCCTTCTTTGGATTTGGCTTGAGAGGAGCTCTTTACATCTTCCTCTTCAGACAGTTCTACCTGACTGTTCCCAAGAGTCTTGAGGAAGCGGCAAGGATCGACGGATGCGGTTTCATGAAGACCTATTGGAAGATAGTTTTTCCTCTTGCCAAGGCAACATTGGTAGTTGCGATCGTTCTTTCGGTTGTTTGGCATTGGAACGATTCCTATGAACCGAGTATTTATGTAAAATCCACTGCCAAATCGTTCCTGCCTCCCAGACTGAAGGAGATCATAGCGGTTGCCAATGCGCTTCCCGATGCACAGGAAGAGAGAATGAGACAGCTTGGTCTTGAAGGCGGTGAAGATACCCTTAACGATGCTGTTGTTATGGCAGGAGCTACCGTTATCAGTGCACCGATACTTCTGTTCTTTGCATTTGCCCAGAGCCAGTTCATGCAGGGCATCGAAAGATCCGGTATTACCGGAGAGTAAGTTTGTATCAGCTGGCAATCGTTTGTGCTTGCACAATAACGGTTGCCAACTGATACAACAGAGAGCGTGAGCAATTAGCGATTTTTGCTTGCAAAAATCAGCGGTTTGCGAAACGCTCGGAGCGATGCGGGAGTCGCGTTGGCGACGAAGCAGCGCGTACTCTCCGAAAGTGTATATCTACATTGATAGTAGCGCATAGTGCGTTATTATAAATATTCAATCATAATTGAATGGAGGAAAGAATTATGAAGAAACTCAACAAAGTTCTTGCTACCGTTCTTGCTGCTTCTATGGTTATCAGCCTTGCAGCTTGCGGCGACAAGAAGCCTGCTGCTGACAATGGTCAGACAGCACAGAACACACCTGCAGCTTCCGGCAACAAGACGGAAACTAAGGCTACTTCTACACCCACACCTACACCTACACTTGCTCCCCTTAAGATCAGTGTACTTTTACCTTCTGATGATGAACATACAGAAGAGAACAAGTTCTATGATCAGATGGTAGCTGAGATCAACAAGTATACCAACATGGATATTACTTGGAAGTGGGCTGACACAACCACCTATTATACAGATGAGAACCTTGGCTTAAAGCTTGCTACAGGTGACGTTGAAGATGTATTGGTAGTTGGTAACAACGCAGCATTCTATCAGGCAGCTGAAGAAGGTCTCTTCTGGGATCTTGCTCCTTACCTTGATGACTATGACAACCTTGCAACAATCCCTGAAGCATATCGTGCAGCTGCTTCCAAGAACGGTAAGCTCTATGGACTTCCTCGTGGACGTGAGATCGGACGTAACGGTATGGGATATCGTCTTGACTGGTTAGAGAACCTTGGTCTTGAAGAGCCCACAAACTGGGAAGCTTATCATGAGATGCTTTATCAGTTCACATACGGCGATCCCGATGGAAACGGTATTGATGATACAGTAGGTCTCGGTATCGACTCCTGGCCAGGCGTATGGGACATCATGCTTCCTTGGTTCGGCGTTCCCAACATCTGGGGAATTGATTCAAATGGTAACCTTATCAACAGATACATGACAGAAGAGTACAAGAGTGCTCTTAAGAAGATCAGACAGCTCTATGAAGAAGGTCTCATCAACAACGGTTCAAACGGTATCGCTGATTTCAGAGATCTTGGCGGAGGTTCGGCACAGAAGTCTCTTCTCAGAACACAGCAGGCAGGTTCCGGCGTACAGGTTGTAGATGATCAGAGAAAGGTTCAGGAGTACTTCCAGAAAGAAGGTCTTACAACAGAAGATAAGATCATGTACACAGTTCGCGGTTATGTAGATTGCGGTTACGGCGCATGCGTTCAGCCTTACATCGGTATCTCCAATATGATCGCCGTTTCTAAGGTTAACATCAAGACAGAAGCTCAGCTTCGTCAGGTTCTTCAGTTCCTGAACGATATCAATGATGGTGAGATGCTTCTCCTCATCGACAGCGGTCTCCGCGGTGTTACATGGGATCTCGATGAAAATGGTTATGTAAAACTCTACACAGGCGATGAAGCAACAGAAAAGCTTGAGGGACTTTCCGGTACATACAGAAATGGATTTAACCAGATTCCCGTATACTTCACAGCAGATGCTAATCCCAGACCTTATGTAGTTGCTCCCGCAACATCAGCTATCAAGGTTCTTGAGCAGGAAGTATATGCAGACAACAGATTACACCTTGTTCCTAACTATGGTCTCTCTTATGAGTCCTCAACTCCTTCAGCTTCCAATGCTGATACCTTCACCAATCTTGGCAAGATCATGTCTGACGCTCAGCAGGCTTACATTGTAGGCGAGATCGATGACGCAGGTCTTGAAGCTGCTATCAACCAGTGGGCAAAGGCAGGCGGAACTCAGCTTAC
>JAILRC010000053.1 GCA_024698485.1 Lachnospiraceae bacterium
TACTGTCGACTGTGGAGAAAAAAGCCATGATCCGCGGCCTCAAGGACATCCTTGAGGAATATGTCCGTCTGGACGACAGGCTCGGAAAAGAGATCACAGCCCAGCTCATGAACTGTGATTCCCTTGACATGCTCCTTAACCAGATCTCCATCAGCCTTCCCATGTCAACGACTTCAAGACAGAAGATACTTGAGACCACGGAGATCTACGAGCGTTTCGAGGCTGTGGCCGTCACCATCACCAACGAGATCGAAGTCATCAGGATCAAAAAGGATCTTCAGGGCAAGGTCAAGGACAAGGTGGACAAGAACCAGAAGGATTACATCATGCGTGAGCAGATGAAGGTGATCCGTGAAGAACTGGGAGAGAAAAATGCATTGGACGATGCGGAAGAGTTCCTTAAGACTCTGGAAACTTTGGAAGCATCCCGGTCTGTGAAAGATAAGATAAAGAAAGAGATAGACAGATACAAGAACGTGGCTGCCAGCCAGGCGGAGGGAGTGGTTTCCAGAAGTTACATCGAAACCCTTTTGAGCCTTCCCTGGGACAGGATGAGCAAGGATGACCTGAACATGGAAAAGGCCAAAAAGACTCTGGATGATGAGCATTACGGTCTTGAAAAGGTCAAGGAAAGGATACTGGAATTCCTTGCCGTACGCGCTCTCAATACCAAGGGTCAGGCACCCATCATCTGTCTTGTGGGACCTCCCGGAACAGGAAAGACTTCCATCGCCCGTTCCGTTGCGGAAGCCCTGAACAAGAAATATGTCCGCATATGCCTTGGAGGCGTTCGCGACGAGGCAGAGATCCGCGGGCACAGAAAGACCTACATCGGAGCCATGCCCGGCAGGATAGTGCAGGGGCTTAAGGAAGCAGGCACCAAGAACCCGCTCATGCTTCTGGATGAGATCGACAAGGTGAGCTCCGACTACAAGGGGGACACTTCCTCGGCACTTCTGGAAGTCCTTGACCCCGAACAGAATAAGCATTTTAACGATCATTATATAGAGATACCCGTTGACCTTTCGGAAGTGTTCTTTATCTGCACAGCCAACAGCACAAAGACCATTCCCAGACCCCTTCTGGACCGTATGGAACTCATCGAGGTCTCCAGCTACACTGACAACGAGAAATTCCACATTGCAAAGGATTTCCTCTATCCCAAGCAGCTGGAAAAGAACGGTCTTACAAAGAAGGATCTTAAGATCTCTCCCGCAGCGATGAAGATGATCATTGCGGGATACACCAGGGAAGCAGGTGTCAGAAATCTGGAACGTCGTTTCGGCGAGATCTCAAGAAAGGCGGCCAGAAAGATCCTGGAAGCAAAACAGGCGGGACAGGAGCCTGAGACCGTTAAGGTTACGGACAAGAATCTTCCCGATTTCCTGGGCAAAATAAAGTATCATGATCTCAAGGCCAACTCAAAGGCAGATGTGGGCATAGTCCGCGGTCTTGCCTGGACGGCGGTGGGCGGTGACACTTTACAGATAGAAGTAAATACCATGCCCGGAAAAGGCGAACTCATCCTTACGGGCAGTCTGGGAGACGTTATGAAGGAATCCGCAAGGATAGCCCTTTCCTATGTACGTTCTCTTTCAAGAAAGATCAAACTTAAGGATGATTTCTTTGACAAGAACAGCATACACATCCATGTGCCCGAGGGGGCCACTCCCAAGGACGGACCTTCCGCAGGCATCACCATTGCCACGGCCATCTATTCCGCAGTGAGCGGGAAAAAGGTCAGAGCGGATGTGGCTATGACCGGCGAGATCTCTCTTCGCGGAAACGTGATGGAGATCGGAGGCCTCAAAGAGAAACTCCTTGCCGCAAAAAAAGCCGGCATAAAATTTGTTTTGATCCCCAAAGACAATGAAGCCGATCTTTCTGAGATCTCCGAGGAGATCACGGAAGGAATGGAGATTATACCTGTGACCGGGATGGATCAGGTTTTGGAGAAAGCACTCGTATGAATGTAAACAATGCAGAGCTGGAAACAGTTTGCGGCATCACCAGCAAACTGCCTGCCAATAAATTACCGGAGATAGCCTTTGCCGGAAAATCAAATGTGGGGAAGTCTTCTTTGATCAATTCCCTGATCAACAGGAAATCTCTTGCCAGAACCTCCTCCCAGCCGGGAAAGACAAGGACCATCAATTTCTATAACATTGAGAAGACCTTGTATTTCGTGGATCTGCCGGGGTACGGATATGCAAGCGTTTCTCAGGACACCAGGGAGAAATGGGGAGACATGATCGAAAATTACCTTAAGACTTCCAAACAGCTTAAGGCCATCTTCCTGCTTGTGGACATACGTCACGAGCCTTCGGCCAATGACCGGCTGATGTATGATTTTGTGAGCGGAAGCGGATTTAAGCCCATCGTCATTGCCACCAAGGCGGACAAGATAAACAGGAGCCGGCTTCAGAAGCAGGTGTCTGTGGTGAAAAAGGGACTGGGAGCGGACAAAGATACCGCAGTGATCCCTTTCTCATCTGTTACAAAAGCGGGAAAAGAGGAGATATGGGAGATCATAGAATCTCTCATCGGGATGTGAAAAAATGGATTCAGATGCCTTAATGTTTTATAAACTTGTAATCTTGTATATTTTGGACCGTTTGGAGATGCCCATCAGCAACGCCGAACTCACCAGGATCATTCTTGAACGGAACATCGCTCAATACATGTCCATCCAGGAATCTCTTGAGGATCTGGTGGGAGACGGATACATCTCCGTATCGGAAAACAGAAATTCCCACCTCTACAACATCACCAACGAGGGAAGAGAGACTTTGTCCTTTTTCTATCAGAACCTTTCGGTGCCTTTGAGGGACGACATTGACGAGTGTCTCTCCAAGGAGCAGTATCACCTGAGGGATCTGGCAGCCTCCACAGCCGACTACTATGAGGTCAGCAAGAATGAGTACATCGTGGAACTCAAAGTGGTGGAGAGGGGCAGCGAGCTGGTGAACATTAACCTTCTGGTGGCAAGTCCCGAGGAGGCGGACACCATATGCAACCGTTGGAAAGAGGCCAACGCAGATGTATATGAATTCCTGATCACCAGACTTCTGGCGGGAAAGAAAAGCGAAAAGTAAAAGTTTTGACTGTCTGAAAGGGCAGTCTTTTTTTATAATAATTTACGGAAGAATATTGAAAAAGTTATATATTTGGTGGTAGAATGTAATTGCTGTGAGCATACAAATGAAATTTCCATAAAATGTGAGATAATTTATATTGAAAAAAGGTATACAAAAATGAGAGCATCTTTTTACAGATCAAGTAAAGTCACGGTTTTTTTCTTTGTTGTTTTCCTTGCTTCTGCTTTTATATCCTGCGGCAACCCGATTTTTTCTTTATTTGACAAAAGAGAGCATATAAAAGCAGAGGTTGAAGCATTTACATTTTACCCCCTTAATGATGAAGACGAACTCGAAGCATCCATGAAGTACACAGGAGTTTCGGATGATGAGAGCATTGCTGTTTTCAGAAGAGGAAAGTATATCTATGGCGTCGGAGAAGGGAAGACTACTGTGACTGTCAATGACGGAAAGACGGAAAAGGTGTATGAAGTCACAGTCCTTCCGGCAAAAGACAGCTGGGTACATTTTGATGATGACGATGACCGGGCTCCGTGGTGGTTGGCTCCGAGCGAAGATGATATGAAAAACAATATCTATATAGGTTATTCTTATAATGTGTTTTCGGGAAAAACGTTTGATCATACGAACGTGGATTCCATGCATGAACTGTTTGATTGGAAAACAGTTTATAACTCTAACAATCTTTACAAGGACGAATCCCATGAAACCGAGTGTATCTCCATAAGCAAGAAGGATTTTTATGAATTCGAGCAGGCTATGGGGGAAATAACCTCGGGGTCCATCGCAGTAAAGTTTGGCTCGCGGAGTCTCTATCAGAAAAAAATGAGCGGGGCAAAACACAGCAAAAGAACAAACGGACGTAACAGCAGCGGCTCGGATCTGGAGTATATTGCGGCCATAAACTGCAGATATTTCCTTGCGGATGACGGAGGGGGTTACTACAAGTATCTTAAACCCGAAGTTGCAAAAGATCTGGAGACATTATCATTCGGAGAAATAATAAAGAAATACGGAACCCATGTGGCTGTGGGGACAACCTTCGGGCAGAGCATAGAATTCGCCTATTTTTTGGATGAAGACGGCATGTATAATGATGCTTTTTTCAGTATGCAGAGCGGGGGCGGTTCGCCGGAGACCATCAGAGAATGTATGCATGAGTATCTTGAAGAAGGCTATGGTGACTACAAAGACCTTTATTCGATGTACTACGGGTCGTTGAAGAGTGCTGCCGATTTCCAGGAGATGGACTACGAGTTTGAAGTTTACAACATGAAATACAGGGCTACAGGGGAAAGCGAATGGACAGCGGGCGGAGACAGTTATCTGCAGATCATTTCCAAAGCAAAAGGCTTTTCCAATCCGGAGGTGAAGGCGCCCGATTATCCTAAGATACGCTATTTTGTGGATGGCTATATCGTTGAGTTTGAACTTAGATATATGCATTACTTTTTTGAAGACCCGAGTTACAGCTGTCTGATATCGCCCAAGGACGAACTTTCTCTGTTACCGATCTGTGACCTTCTTCCGGCGGATATGGGAAAAAGAAAAGCTGAATTCAGAAAATACCTTGAGGAAATACGGGGTGGGGCTCATAGGGATGAAATAGAATAGAGGAGGTGAAGACAGCGGATGATAAACAGATGCTTGATGAGATTGGGCTGTTCTGTCATGGTGTTTCTGCTTTTTCTTTCCTTGGCATCATGTGAAAAAAAGGATGCCGGACAGATCATAACATTGGCTCCGGGGGAAACTTACAGAATCACGGAAACACAATTCTATGAAATGGATCCCGAGTGGAGTTTTGCAAGCGAGGATCCTCATATAGCAGAGGTCATAGGCAGGGAAATAGTTGCTCACAATGTGGGGCTGGTCACCGTCACTGCAAAAATGGGAGGGGAGACCGTAAAATATAAAGTCTCCGTAGAAGATGATGAACAGGACAGAGAATATAAGATCATAGGCAAAGAGGTCAGGGATTCATATGTTTATCTGGGAGCAGGCTATAACGCATCCAAGGCCTCACAGTTTTTGACGGCCGCGGATCTGATCACCACAAATCAGCTGATCACGAGTAAGATGGTTGAGAATATGTTCTACCCCATTTACCGGGATAAAACCCTGAGAGATGAGTTCATTTGTATGGAAGGAACGGACGCGGAAAGTTACTCGAGAAGTTACGGTGAAAGCATTAAAGGATCTTTCGGAGTGGATCTTTACGGGATATGCGGAGCAACTGTAGGCGGAGCCATCAAGAAAGCCCGGGAACAGAACAAAGACAAGTCTGTTTTGTACAGTACCGTCATGGGAATCAGCAAGAGAAACTCGTATTGGGTACAGCTCAGTAAAGAGGAACTTGCGAACATTGCAAAGCAGAATGCGGAAGGGTGGAAGGCGCTTACGGGCACAGATGGGACCACACCTTCACAGTTTATAGAAAAATATGGTACACATATAGTTACGAAAGTTCATCTGGGAGGAAGACTGGATCTTAATTATCTTCTTGTTTCGGACAGAAAAGAAGATGCGGAAGATGAGCTTACCGTATTATCAGGCTTGATAAGCGGCAGACTTATGGGACTCAAGGTCGAGGGACGTGTCGATGATACAAAGACTTTCCAAAGCGTTATACGGCAGTATCATGCAAAAGAAACAACAAACGTGAAGATGTACGGAGGTCGTTTTGTTACCATATTGTCCTTGGAAAAATTTAACGAACGATACAAAACCTGGTATGACAGCATCACGGATGAAAATATGGCTTTTATAGGAGCGGGGGAACTGATCCCCATGTGGGAACTTCTGGATGAAGAAATATATAAGGAAAGACGGGAAGCCTTAAAAAGAGAATATGATTTTCAAATGAGGTTAAAACAATTATCACATTGAAAGGAGATTTTATGAAGACAGTTATGAGAAGAACAGCAGCTTTGGCCATCTGCCTGATGTTAGTTTTGGGAATGAACGCATGCGGAAAAAAGGCAGATGAGACGGTGAACCTTACGGTGGGACAGACCTATCGTTTCACGGAGATACCTTTTTATGAGTTTGACCTTGATTGGGATTTTGTTTCGGAGGATACAAAGATTGCAGAGGTCATCGGACAGGACATCGTGGCCAGGGAGCCGGGAAAAACCAGGATCACCGTAAAAATGGGTGAAAATGTGAAGACCTATGATGTTTCGGTAGAGAGCGGTGAAGATGACAGAGTACTTTCGGGTGACAATGTCAAGGAAGTCATGGATACATATGCTTATCTCGGAGCGGGATACAATGCATTTAATGCCACAGGACTTCTTACTGAGGCAAATGTTATTACATCACGCCAGATGATAACAGGAAGTATGATCGAAAAAAACAAATATACCATCACCGCATCATCCTCGATAATAGACCAATTTATACAGATCCAGGGTGACAGTGCTGAGTCCTATGAGGAAGACTACAACAGGCAGATCAAAGGGCTTTTGGAGGTGGATCTTAAGGGGATAGTTGGTGTCGGAGTTTCGGGTAAATATGAAGAAGCAAAGAAAAAAACCAGCGAAAAGAACAATGCTTTTAACACCATAATGATGTGCACCCAGAGACTTTCATATTCCCTTGCTTTAGATAAGGTCCAAATTGCAAATGAGATCAAAACAAAGAATCCCACTGCATGGAAGGCTTTGACGGGAGAAGACGGATCTACCGCAGCGGAGTTTTTTGAGGCATACGGAACACATATGATAGTGGGGGCTTTACTTGGCGGACGACTGGAGATCGATTACATGATGACTTCCACCAATGATCAGTTGTCTTCATCTGAATTGTTGAAGATCTCCGGACAATTAAATGCCAAGATCTCCGGGGTCAAATTAAGCGGCGAGGCAGAATACGGTACCGAAGAAAAACTGGCTGAAGCAATGAAGAATACCTATACCAAGACCACTGTCAAGGTTTGCGGAGGAGTTCCCTGCAATATCAAATCCCCTGAAGAATACCCCGAGAAGGAGAAAATCTGGTACAATTCCATTACGAAGGAAAACAGTGCGTTGATCGGAGCAAATCAGCTTGTTCCTATGTCTGAACTTTTGGACAAAAATGATCCTAAGCAGAGAGAAAGGATCAAAGAACTGGATGACGAGTACAATAGAAGAATAAATGGAAAATAGAAGGCATAAACCAATAACATGAAATACAACAAATGGTTCGGTTTTTTGTTGTTGATGCTAATTTTTGGCAGTTTTACAAGTTGTGAAAAGGCTCACGTACACAGCAAACAGGCGTTGTATGTTTACATGTGCGGGAGTACTCTTGAAGCCAATAAAGGCTGGGCAACAAAAAACATAGAAGAAATGCTGGGTACCAAGATCCCCAAGGACACCTGTGTGATCATAGAGACGGGAGGCTGCAGGACCTGGCGAAATTACGATATATCCAAGAAAAACATTTCAAGATACAGGATAAAGGATGGAAAACTGAAACTGCTGGAAGAACTTGAAAGTGCAAGTATGGGAGAGGCTTCTACCCTGAAGGACTTTCTTGAGTATTGTCTTATAAACTATCCTGCGGAAAAAGCAGGGCTGATCTTCTGGGATCATGGCAGCGGAAGCAACGGAGGGGTTTGCTTTGACACCTTGTTTGACTATGATCACCTTTCGATAAGTGAACTTGACGAGGCCTTGTCTTTTTTGTATGAAAAAGGGATAAAACTTGACATGGTGGGTTTTGACGCCTGTCTTATGGCAAATTATGAAACAGTGGCGGTAATGTCAAAATATGCGGATCATATGATCGCCAGCGAAGAACTGGAACCCGGCGGGGGCTGGGATTATGGGACGGTGTGCACGGAATACGGCTCCGAGAACTTTTACGAAGATATGCTGGATGCATATGAGAAGAAGTGCCTTAAGGCAAAAAAGAACTATTACACATTGGCTCACATAGATCTTTCTCTTTTCGGAGAACTGGAAGAAGCGTTTGAAGATTTTTGTGAAAACGAACTTTCTCGGAATGCGGCGGTGAGCCTTCGAAATGTTGTGCAATATGCGGATGAAACCATGTGTTTTGGTGGAAACGGCAGTTCGGAATGCTATTCCGATCTTATCGATCTTGCAATGTTCGCGGAGAATAACGGTAACAAAGATGTGGCCGATTCGGTGAAGAATATGGTGACGCTGGTGTGCGGCGAGGACAGGAAAGGGGCTTCAGGCATCAGTTTTTACTATCCCCTGGCAAATGATGACGAAATCTCTTCTTACCTTGCGTGGAACGGAAAGGGAAACTATGGCTCCTTTCTGGAAAGATATTATCAAAGAGAACAAGATCCGGGTGACAGTATCGTCTTTACGGACAGAGGGTCCGCACGTGAGGGGGAACTGCATTTTGAACTGAGTGCCGGGTCAAAGGAAAACATTAAGAGCATTGCCTATAAACTTTATCGTATTGTTCCCGGGGAAAATGACAGTGAGGAAGCAAGATGCCTCGGAGTGGATACGGATGTGATCCCCGACGGGGAAAACGGTTTCACCACTTCGTTTGAAGGAAAATGGGTAATGCTGGAGGGAAATTTTCTGCAATGCGAGGCCATAGACTGTGTGAGCAGCCTTACGGTTTATTCCTCCGCAGCCGAACTGAACGGAGAAAAGGGAAACATCAGGTTCTGTTTTGATTCCGACAGTGGGGAGATCAGGCTTTTGGGCTTTGTTCCCATGGAAGAGAACGGGACTCAGGGACGTATGCTCGACATAGAGGCGGGGGACAGCTTAACATTGATCAACGAGGTCCTTGACACAAATTTTGACAGAACTCTAAAAAGATCGGAAACCGTGATCTTTTCTGAAGCATCCGAAATCGTTGTAGCGCCGCTTCCCGAAGGATATTACCAGTTCTATGCGATCGTTACGGACTTGTACGGGAATGAGTACAGATCCGACATGATCCTTTCGGAGTACACGGAAGGGAAACTCCATGCGCTGGTGGTCACCTCGGAAGTGGAGGAAGATGTGGGGCTGTGATAAGGAAAAAAATAAACTGCAGGCATATGCACGGCTTGCAGTTTTTATTTTTCGCAACGGTTTTATTAAACTTGCAAAGAATCCCGCATAGGCATATAATCACAGAATGAGGTTAAAAAATTATCAGGGGGTTACTATGTTAAAAGAATATGATATTCAAAAGGTTCCCAATCTTAAAGTGCTGGGAAGGACATTTCCCAAGGCTTCGCCTCTTCCCATCTACTGGAATCATTCCGGCATCGAAGTGAACTGCACGGGAACGGAGTTGTGGGTGGACATCGAGTGCGACTATGATTTCTATGAGATCTGGGTAGCAAGTGAAGTGAACCGTGCTCTCATGGCAAGGCAGATGATCTATCCCGGCAAGAGCAGTATATGTCTCTACAGGAATATGGCAGCGGGGACTGTGAAGAATGTAAGGTTTTACAGAGATCTCCAGGCCATGAACGAGGCACCTGACATGCATCTGAACATTTTGGGGTTACGGACTGACGGAGAATTCCTGCCCGTAAAGGACGGCAGGCTCAAGGTAGAGTTCGTGGGTGATTCCATCACTTCCGGTGAAGGGGCTTACGGAAATCCCAAAGAGACCGAGTGGCTTTCAATGTTCATGTGCTCGGGGAGGAGCTATTCCAACATCATCGAGCGTATGATGGATGTTGAAACCCGTGTTCTCTCCCAGGGAGGCTGGGGCGTCTATATCGGCTGGGACAACAACAGAAGAAACAATATACCGAGCATATACGAAGGCGTCTGCCGCGTGCCGGGTCTTGGAAAGAATGAGGAGAACGGCGCTTTTGCGGAGCATGATTTTGCAAGCTGGCAGCCCGATGCGGTCATTGTGAACCTGGGCACCAACGATGACTCGTCCTTCAACTCTCCCGGAATGGAAGTGGAGGGCTATGGCTTCTGCAAGAGCAGGACAAATCCAGACGGCACGAGAAACAGGGAAGATCTTGATCACATCCGTGACGCTGCGGTGGATTTCCTTAAGATGCTAAGACAGAGAAATCCCAAGGCTCATCTCATCTGGGCATACGGAATGATGGGAAACAATCTGGAACCTGTGTTTAGGGAAGCGGTGAAGAAGTATACAGACGAGACGGGAGATGACAACGTCATTTACATTGCTCTTCCGGACACTGTAAAGGAAAAGCAGGGAGCCCATTCCCATCCCGGTTTCTTTGCCCACATAGATGCGGCAAGGATCCTTGGAAAATACCTGTCAGAGCATTTCAATGTTCCTTTTGATCCGGATTTCACATTGTAGGTCAGTGACCCGGAACACAAATTCTGCATATAACGGTCACAAAATTGTGAGTATTTGATCACAGACTGCACATATTTTCACCGTATCATACACTCATAGTCATTGACAAACACAACAATGACAGAGAGGTAACCTAATGGCGATCGAAGTTTTCAACAGGTACGAGATGAAGTACCGCATCACAAATGAACAATATATCGAGCTTCGGGAAAGGCTCTCCGAGCATATGGAGTCCGACGAGCACAGCAGAAACGGCGAGTTTTACACCATATGCAACATCTATTATGATACGGAGCACAACGATCTCATCAGACGTTCCATTGACGGCGGTATATACAAAGAGAAGATGAGACTAAGAAGCTACGGTACAGTGGACCCTGACCAAAAGGTCTTTCTTGAGATCAAGAAGAAATATGACGGACTGGTCAACAAGAGAAGAACGAAGATGGTCTTAAGGGACGCATATGAGTACTTTGAAAACGGGATAAAGCCTGAAGTACAGCCTTTCATGAACGGACAGGTCTTAAACGAGATCGATCACATGAAAAACAGACTGGGACTGGTTCCCAAGGTATTTCTCTCCTATGACAGATGCGCAATGTTTGACAGAGAGAACAGAGACTTCAGAGTTACCTTCGATAAGAACATCACGGCAAGACGTTACGACCTGGGACTTCACTACGGAGTCTACGGAGACAAGCTTATAGGTGAAGACGAGTGGATCATGGAGATCAAGATCGACAAGGCGATGCCCCTGTGGATGACGCAGATCCTCTCGGAAAAAAAGATCTATAAGACAAGTTTTTCAAAATACGGAACTGAATACAAGACCTTCATCGCCCGTCAGAGGGCAGGTGAAAACAATATTTTACCCGATTCGGAGGAAGCATTATGCTCGAGGAATTATTCAAAGTTACAAACGACGGAACAATCACAACAGGCGAAACACTCATTTGCCTGACTGTGGCTCTGATCTTCGGATTTATCATAGCCGCAACCTATGCTTTTACATCAAGAAAAGAGAGCATTTCTCTCAGTTTTTTCCTTACACTGGTGATCCTTCCCACGGTGGTGAGCCTCATCATCGTCCTTGTCAGCGGAGATGCGGCTAAGGCCCTTTCCATAGCGGGAGTTTTCACACTGGTTCGTTTCAGATCCCAGCCCGGAGAAGGCAAGGATCTGGTGTTCATCCTTCTCACCATGGCAGCGGGACTGGCAGCGGGAATGAATTATTTTTCCCTTGCTGCGATCTCCATCATCATCGCATGTGTCATCATCATCCTGGTCACAAAACTCAGTGCAGGGCTTTTCTCCAATGAAGTTAAGGCTCTGAAGATAGTGATCCCGGAAGATATGGACTACAACGGTGCTTTTGATGATATTTTTGCCACATTCACCATTTCCAACGAACTGGAGAAAGTGAAGACCACCAACATGGGCACTCTCTATGAGTTGTCTTACAACGTAAAATTCAAGAAGGATGCGGATGAAAAGAAGTTTTTGGACGAGATAAGGACCAGAAACGGCAATCTGACCATAACCCTTGCAAGACTCACAAAAAAGGATACGGCTTTATAAAGATCAAGACCATAGGAAGGATTCAGACCTTTCCTATGGTCTTTTTTTGTCTAAAAAGTGACGAAGAAACTTGTTGCACTTGCCACAGCCTTTCTTATGACGGTGTCCCTTTTTGCGGTGGGGGAGACAAAGACGACTGCTTCGGAAACAACCACAGGTAATGAAAAGACAGATGCAGGTAACAACGAAACCAAGACCGAAAAAGGTTCCTGCGCCAAGACTGCAGTGATCGTCATAGCGATCATCCTCGGTGTTGCAGCACTGGGTATCACGGCATTTGTTGTGATCAGGAAGAAAAAGTAAACAGTTGCTAATTGGCGATTAAAGTGTTAATCTATGGGCGGCGCTGCAATGTGCCGCCCTATTTTTGCAAAAGGTAATCTCAATGAAAAGAAAGGCACCTACCGGACCGGATTTGCCTCTGAAAGCTTCGGCGAAACTGGTCCAACTGGGACGAAGACAGATCGGTCCCCGGGTGCGAAGCGGAGGAAAACCGGAGAAAACACTACTCTGCAAAGAGCGTGGGGGATTATCTCAAACACAGATATTACAGTCTGATCCCTGCTTCTACATTCTCAAATATTGCGAAAGACGACGAATATGATATAATTATCGCGCAGGTTTCTCAATGTATCGTGAATTATTCCCGAAATGCCGTCTATTCGGAAACGGAAGAAGAGTTTGAAAACAACATCGGAGCAATGATCGAGAGAGGATATGCCTACGGGTATGAAAACTGTCTCGAGTGGGCAAGGAAAAATGCGGCGGAAAGATATAAAACGGAAACTGCCGACAGGATAAACAGAAATTAAGTTTACTGATCTAGGAGAATAGGATGAACAGAGAAGAATATTTAAAACAGATCGACGAAGTCAACGCAAAGGGCCATTATCACGCCGAATGGGCAAGCCTTACGGACTGGAGGACTCCCGACTGGTTTGAGAGACAGAAGTTCGGTATCTTCATTCACTGGGGCGTTTTCAGCGTTCCCGCCTTCGGAAACGAGTGGTACTCCAGAAGCATGTATGAACCCGAAACAAGAGAGTTTAAGCACCATGTGGAAACCTACGGACCTCAGAAGGATTTCGGCTACAAGGATTTCATTCCCATGTTCAAGGCCGAAAAGTTCAATGCCGACGAATGGGTGGAGATCTTTAAGAGAGCGGGAGCAAAGTACATCGTTCCCGTTGCCGAACATCACGACGGTTTTCAGATGTACAAGAGCGAACTGTCTCATTGGAATGCTGCGGAAATGGGACCTCACAGAGACGTTCTGGGAGAGCTTAAAAAGTCCTGCGACGAAAAGGGTGTGACCTTCGCCACTTCTTCTCACAGAGCCGAGCATTACTGGTTCCAGGGCGTGGGCCGTTCCATCGAAAGTGATATAAACGACGAAACAGTGGACAGAGACAGCATTTACTGGCCTTCCGTAAAGGAACAGCCTGACATGGGAGATGTGCATTCACCCGTGGCTTCAAGCAAGGAATTCCTTGATGACTGGCTTTTGAGATGCTGCGAGATCGTTGATAAGTACAATCCCGCCATTTTCTATTTTGACTGGTGGATCATGCATGAAAGCTATAAAGAACACCTCAAGAAGTTTATGGCTTATTATTACAACCGCTGCAGAGAAAGAGGAAGAGAAGGTGCCATCATATACAAGCATGATCCCGTTCCCTTCGGATCAGGCGTTCCGGATGTTGAGAGAGGCAAATTTGCTCTTTCACAGCCCTACCATTGGCAGACAGACACCGCCATTGCATACAACTCATGGTGCTATACAAACAACCTCGACTACAAGAAGGCTGATGAGATCCTGTGCTATCTTGTGGATGTTGTTTCAAAGAACGGAAACCTGCTTTTGAACGTTGGTCCCAAATCAGACGGAACCATCCCCGAAGAAGACAAGAAGATCCTCTTCACCATAGGAGACTGGCTTGCAAGATACGGAGAGGCCATCTATGATTCAAAGCCCTGGAAGAAAGCTGCGGAAGGTCCCACCAAGGAAGCGGAGGGAAAATTCTCGGATGTAAAGGGCAAGGAATACACTTCCGAAGATTATCGTTTCACCTGCGGTAACGGAGCTGTTTATGCCATCAACCTCCATTACCCTACCGACGGAAAGTTGAAGATCAACTCTCTGGGAGTTGCGGAATTCAACAGCCTTGATTTCCAGGGCATCGTTAAACGTGTTTCTGTCCCCGGATACGGTGATGTGAAGTTCGAACAGAAGAACGATGCGCTCTATGTCGAGGGACCTGTCATGGATACAAACCTTCCCGTGGTTGTAAAAGTTGAAACTGACTAAAGGATATCAATGGAAACTCTTTATATTGCCGATGATGAAAAAATAATAAGGGACGGATTGAAATACATCCTGGATTGGGAAAAGATCGGTATAGAGATTTGAGGTGAAGCGGGAAGCGGCGAGGAGGCCAGAGAAGCGGGGTACCTGGGCAGGTTTATCATTCTTTCGGGTTACTCTGATTTTGCTTATGCCCGGGAGTTGCTGTCCAGACGGGATATGAAGGTCTATGAGATAGCCGAGAAAGTGGGATACAAGAATGTGGATTACTTCCACAAGAAATTCAGAAAATATGTCGGCCAGAGTCCGGCAGAATACAGAAAATCAATAAATTTAGAGATAGAAGAATGATTAAGTATTTAACAGAACTGATCAACAATCACATATTGATCACGGCCGCTTTTTCATGGCTGGTGGCGCAGATCATCAAAACAATGATAAACTTCCATTTTACAAGGAAAATAGACTGGGAGAGAATGGTGGGATCCGGAGGTATGCCCAGCTGTCACTCGGCAACGGTGAGTGCACTGTTTACCGTAACCACATTTTTCTATGGCCCCGGTTCTTTTGAATTTGCCGTTACCGCTATCCTGGCCATTATCGTAATGTATGATGCCAGAGGTGTTCGCCGTGAGACCGGAAAGCAGGCTGTGCTTTTGAATCAGATCAGAGATTATCTTCTATACGGCGGTGAAAAGAAGGGCATGGCAAAGCCCGACTTTTCCGATGAAAACCTGAAGGAACTTGTGGGACACACTCCTTTACAGGTTATAGTAGGCGCAATACTGGGAATCACCATCGGCGTTTTGTCCGGTATATTCTGGAAATAGGAACGGCATTGGAGAGAGGTAGGATATTGGGAGGAAAAAATGGATAAGATCTTATACGGAGGAGACTACAATCCCGAACAATGGCCCGAAGATGTCTGGGAAGAGGATATGAGGATGCTTAAGGACGCGGGAGTCGATGTTGTGACTCTCAATGTTTTTTCATGGGCAACTCTGCAGCCTTCGGAACATATATATAATTTCAAAAAACTGGACAAGATCATGCAGTGTGTCACAGAGGCGGGAATGAAAGTCTGCCTTGCCACCTCCACAGCGGCACATCCCGCATGGATGGCAAAGAGACATCCGGACATCCTGCAGGTGGATTTTGACGGCCACAAACGCAAATTCGGCGCAAGACACAATTCCTGTCCCTGCAGCCCCACTTACAGGAGGTATTCCGCGAGGCTGGCGGGAAAACTTGCCAAAAGATACAGGAAATCGGACAATATCGTGGCATGGCATGTGAGCAACGAATACAGTGCCGACTGCTATTGCGAGAATTGTGAAAAGAACTTCAGAAAGTGGCTGAAGAGAAAATACAAAAACATCGATTCTCTGAACAGAGCCTGGAACACTGCGTTCTGGGGACATACTTTCTATCACTGGAACGAGATAGTGGTGCCCAACAACCTTTCGGAGCATTTCGGATACACCAGAACATGCTTCCAGGGAATTTCGCTGGATTATCGCCGTTTCCAATCGGATATGACTTTGAACAACTACAAGGCTGAGTATGCGGCCATTAAAAAGTACACACCCAACATCCCCGTTACCACAAATTTCATGGCCTATCATTTTCAGATCGACCAGAGGGCCTGGGCACCCTATCTTGACTTTGCGGCCTGGGACAATTACCCTGCCTGCGACAGCCCCGAATGGTCCGTGGCCATGTGGCATGACGTTACGAGAGGCCTGAAGGGCGGACGTTCTTTCTGGCTTATGGAGCAGACCCCCAGCGTTTCAAACTGGAACAGATACTGTGCCCTGAAGCGGCCCGGAGAGATGAGAGAACTCAGTTATCAGGCAGTGGCACACGGTGCCGACACTGTGATGTTCTTCCAGATGAGAAGGAGCATCGGTGCCTGTGAAAAGTACCACGGAGCCATCATAGATCACGTGGGAACGGAAGATACAAGAGTGTTCCGTGAATGTGCGGAACTGGGAAATGAACTTAAGGAACTGAAGACAGTCACTCTGGCCGCAAGGACCAATTCCAGAGTTGCTATTCTCTTTGACTGGGAGAACTGGTGGGCCATCTCTTATTCCGCGGGTCCCACCACGGAACTTAAGTATCCCGACGAAGTTAAAAAGTTTTACCGTGCATTCTATGAATTGCACATTCCTGTGGACATCATAGGCTGCGATGACGACCTCAGCAAATATGATCTGGTGATCGCTCCCGTGCTGTACATGGTAAAGGGAAATTATGATGCGAAGATCAGTGATTTTGTAAAGCGCGGAGGTCATTTTGTGACTACTTTCTTCAGCGGTTACGTGAACGAGAACGATCTTGTGACCACAGGAGGCTATCCCGGAAAACTCCGCGACATCCTTGGCATCTGGGTGGAAGAGATCGACGCATTGCCGGCGGAAAAAGAGAATCACTTTACATGGGAAGGCTGGAGCTACCCTGCCAAGACTCTCTGCGATCTTTTACATACGGAGAGTGCGGAAGTTCTTGCCACATACAACGACGATTTCTACGCAGGCATGCCTGCTCTTACCGTCAATGATTACGGCGACGGCAAAGCCTACTACATTGCCACAAGTTCCGACTCCGACTTCTACTACATTTTCTTTGAGAGATTGGCAGTGGAACTCAACATCCCGTCTCTGGGCGAAGCTCCCAAGGATGTGGAACTCACCTTCAGGAGCAAGGGCAGCAACAATGTGATCTTTGCCCTGAACCACAGTTTCGAGAACAAATGCTTCAAGATCTGGAGCGACGCCACAGACCTCCTCACCGGCGAGGAATTCAGAGCCAATGAAGAGATCTGGATCGGAAATATGGGTGTGAGAGTGCTGAAGACACAGTGAAACAAAAAAGCATCGGAAATGAAGATTTTTGCATATTCCGATGCTTTTTTTTCAACATTGTGTTTTTGAAACTTATTCCGCCAAGATAGCGCAAGCCGAGAAATCCCGATCTGCTTTACCGTAGGTTTTAAGGATCTTATATTTGGAGATGTCTACCCCCTGTTCCTTCGCAAAATCCTCAAAAGTGCAGGAATCAGCAAATCTGTGGAACACGAAGAGGGTCTTGCCGGCAAGGGTTCTTTCCACAAGCTGGCAGCCCTTGGGCTCGTTGTAGTATCTTGCGGTGCAGAGGATGCGGGATGTGTAGCCGTCCTTGATGATGGGGGCTATCTCGTGGTAGAAAGCCATGCCTTCGTCCACCAGCTGCCACTGATGATCCGAGAGGTCATATATGTCGCCGCTCATACCCATACGGCCGAAGAACGTACCGCACATGGAATAGAAGAGGCGGGCGTCGTCATCCTTGGCTCGGAGCACTGCCCAGATCTGGCTCTGTTCGGGACGGATCACACGATGGAGATTGGCTGCTATAATGGGCAGGGACTTGATCTCATGAGCGTCCGAGAAACTGGACTGGGAAACGATCTCCATAAAGCTGGGTTCCAGTCTGTGGCCTCCGCTGGAACAGTTTTCGATGACGAGACCCGGGATCTCCTTCTTCATGCGCTGTAAGAATTCCTGGGTTCCCAGAACCTTCTTGCGGAGGTTTTCGCCGGGACCGTCCGGGCCGTCACAGCCCACGCCCATGGTGTCGTTGTAATCGATCTTGACATATCCGAAATTGTTGTCTTTTAAAAGTTTTATGACATTGTTGTACAGGAAGTCCTTTACCCAAGGGTCTTCTGTGTCCCAGAAACGGACGCAGCCCACGGTGAGAGGCTTCCCGTCTTTCTTTACAAAGTGTTCCGTCTCGTTGAATTCAGCGGCCTTGGGAGAGGCGACTTCGGGCTCGAACCATATGCCCGGGATCATACCCTTGGAACGGATGTAATCAGTGAGTTCCTTTAGACCGTTGGGGAAACGCTTTTTGTTGATGCTCCAGTCCCCTCTGTAATCCCACCAGTCGCCGCAATCGGAATACCAGCCGGAATCCATTACAAGATACTGTATACCTTTGCCTGCGATCTTGTCTGCTACCTTTTTGAGGTTGTCGATGGTAGGATTGCCCCAGGTAGCGCAGTACTCGTTAAATACGATGCCCATGGAATCGTCTACCGGGCTGATGTCGGGATGCTGGGCCTTTACCAGTTCGTCGCAGACTTCTTCAAGGGAATTTCCTGTAGCCAGAACTGCTTTGGGAGCGGTAAAAGTCTCGCCGGGCAGGATCTTCTTGGTCCACTGACCGAAATCGCGATCCGCTATTCCGCCTGCCAGAGTCACCACATCTCCGCGGCGCACCACCAGTTCTATCTGCCATGAAGCGGGAGAGTAGAGCTGTACTGCCGTGAAAGTACCGCTTTCGCTGTCTTCCAGAGCGATGAAAGGAAAGTACTTGCGGACGGGCATAGAACCCACGTTTCCGAATTTTTCAACACGGTAAGCGTTGTTGTTCCATGCGTGTTCCATATTGAGGTCTGCCAGAACGTCTGTCTTTACGCGGCCTTCCGCACTCCAGAAGGAGAGGATCCTGTGGATCTTGTCGGCCTTGATGTTGGGAAGCAGGAAGGACGTCATCATCTCAAGTGTGACGTCTGCTTCGGAACCGTTGGTGAAACTCGTGGTGAGTTCATAGGCGTCGCTGTGGGGGCTCTTCTTTGTTTTTGCCAGAATGACCAGACCGTCCTTGGAACGGAGTTCATTTGTGTCTTCCGTTTCCTGTCTGTCCTCGAAACGGAACATGGTGTCGCTCCCCAGCATCGTGAGACCGCAGGAGTAAAAGCCTGCATATGTATCGCCCAAGATTTTAATCTCTGCAGTATTCTTTATCATAAAATGTTTCCTTTTTTGGTTTTATTTTTCGATAATGATAGCACAAAAAATAAAAATAAAATAGGGCGTGTTTTGAAACATATGGTCCAAAACACACCCTTGAGTGCTTGAGTTCTACTTAAATGTTTCTTCGGTTATATTGTCAAGATCCACATCCTTGGTCTCTTTGACCTTGGTCAGCAGGATCAGGAGAGACAGTGCCATAAAGGGCAAGCAGAGAACCATAAACAGCACATCCATGGGAACGAAGTTCTGCAGCACTATGAAAGCTGCCTGACCGATGAACATGCCGGCTCCGATCATTACCGAGATGGTACCCATAACTGAGGAACGGATGCCGGAAGGCGATGATTCTGCGGGCATTGTGAGGATCAGCGTGTCAGACATTGACCAGAGACCTCCGATGGAGCAGCCATATGCGATGCCTGCGGCTACGGGACCCCAGCCCAGACGACATGAAAGCACAAATGCGAGGATGCCCAGGAGAGCCAGAGAACCCAGCAGGAGGCAAACTTTCTTTCGGCCGATCCTGTCGGAGAATATGCCTGCAAGGACGGTGATCAGACCGTTGCAGAAAGGATAAACGAGAAGGGCGGTGGCAACCATTTCCGTAGCCATTGCGCCTTCAAGTACGGATGCATAGTAGGATGTGTAGAAGGTGGTGGCGTAGAACACGAAGCCTGCAATAAAGATCCATCTCAACTGTTTGCTCTTGAAAATGAACTTGACGGCGTTGATGACACCGGATTTCTGAACGTCCTTCTTTTCTTCGGGAACGTCTTTTTTCTCAAACCCTTTGAGCACCTTTATGCGCTCCTCTGTGAAAACAGGAGTCTCACGGAGCAGGAAAAATGAAAGGAAACCGATGACCACAGCCATGACAACCGGGATGGAATAGACCATTCTCCAGCTTGAAGGCACATCAGCCCTAAGGAACATCTTGGAAAAGATGCCTATAAGGGAAACACTGACCAGAGCCACGCCTTTGGCGATGAAGCAGTAGGTGGCACGCTTTTCCTTGGGAGCGGTCTCCATGATGTACAAAACCTGCATATCATTGGGCGTAAAGAACATCATGAGCAGCATACCGATGATGTACATTGCCACGTTTGCGGAAGTCATGACCACCAGCATACCGAGGCCCATACCCACGGTGTTGATCATGAGGAAAAGCTTTCTGCCGTATTTGTCCGACAGAGCCTTGTAAAAAGGGGTGATGATCAGCAGAAAATTTGAAGCTACAGAAATGGGTGCCACTGTATTTATGGCGTTCTTATACTCGTCGGAATTGACGTTTCTGGATGCGATCTTGAAAAGGTCAAACAAGGCATATGGCTGCATTGTCGAGTTCATATTCGATGTGATTTCGTCCACTATGTAAACCACCGTGAGGACGATCATGACAAGAAGCATGTACCCCGCAGGCTTCTTGAGTTGGGAGAGTTTTGTGAGCCTCTCCAGTTCTTTTTGTTTTCGCTGTTCGTTTTGAATCTTCATTTCCTTCTCCTTAAAAAATTGTTTGGCTATTGACCTCAGCCGGCCTATATTATCTCACAAATGGCTACTTTTGCAAAGTTTATTCAACGTGTTGAGATGGTTTTGGCTGTCGGAGAAGACGAGGAATAAAAATGGTTTGAATCCGCACCAACAATGCGGTTGACGGGGTTTTTTCGTTATGTTAGACTTACATACATGAATCATCACATTTGGCTTATTGCTGCATATGCGAAGGATATGCCATCGAACCCTGTGCTGTTTGGGAAAGCCATGATTTTGTGGCAAAAACATCTTCATCGGAACCAGATGTATATATCTCGTTTTATATCCCCGAACTTAGTGAATGGGTATGGGGAGAGTGCGATAAGGGATTACTGTGATATACCAATCACTAATGTGGTTAATAATACCGGGTGAGTACTAGACAAATCTTGCTAATGTTTGTCAAGAAGATTTTTGAAGATTTAAAGTACTTTTGGAACAGAAAAAAAGAGTAACTTTAACTAGACCTGTTGTTGCAGGCCGGCAGTTTACGGTTATAATGAAAGCAGACGGATTTACTTATATAACTCCATTGCACGAGCGTAGTAGATCCGCAGGAACTTATTGACGGCAGCCATCTTGGCTACGTTGTAGGGTTTCCCTTCCTGTTCCTTTTTGAGCAGAAAAAGGTATACAGGATCGTCTTGAGGTTTTGTCAGTTTGAGAGCCTGCATAACCTCAAAACACGCTTTTCTGAG
>JAILRC010000061.1 GCA_024698485.1 Lachnospiraceae bacterium
AGTCTGTGCACATCAACTATTGAAAGCGCCGTATACCGAACGGTACGTACGGTGCTGTGAGAGGACGGCGGCTAGTCACCGCCTCCTACTCGATTTTGGGAGAAAAACTGAAGAAACGATAAAAACACCGAGAGAACAGATCAAACCGGCCGGATTGATGAGAGATCTGTCTGCTTCCTTGGTGGCGGAGCATTTAACCTTGAACATTTTATATTTTACACTTGAAGATTTTGAAAGCCTTGTGACCTGGCGGAGCATAAACACGGATCTTTTGCGTGAATTTGAGAAGCATGGTCACAGGGTTTTTGTGGTTTCCCCCAGCGAGAGGAAGAAAGGGCTTCCCACCCGTGTCATCAAAGAGGGTGAGGCTGTGATCCTGAAGCCCAGGATCGGGAACATCCAGAAGACCAATGTGATCGAAAAGGGCATCAGCACCCTGACCATTGGCGGGATTTTGGCGAGGGCACTGAAGAAGCATCTTAAGGGTGTCAGGTTCGACCTGGTGCTTTATTGTACACCCCCCATAACCTTTCTTGGGACTGTGGGCTTCGTAAAGAAGCGTGACAATGCCAAGACCTGTCTGCTTCTTAAGGACATATTCCCTCAGAATGCCGTGGACATCGGAATGATGACCACAACAGGCCTAAAGGGGCTGCTGTACAGTTATTTCAGAAAGAGGGAAAAGAAGTTGTATGCTGTCTCCGACTTCATCGACTGCATGTCGGAAGCCAATCGGGACTATATTTTAAAGAACAATCCGGAAGTGGATCCGGAAATCATATATGTGGGCGGAAACTGCAGCGCGGTCGAAGACAGGCGTGTGGACACAGAGACTCGGAAGGCTTTAAGGGAAAAGTACGGCATTCCTCTTGATAAAAAGGTTTTTGTTTACGGAGGAAATCTCGGGAAACCCCAGGGCATCCCCTTCATTACGGAATGCCTTAAGAAATGCGCGGATCTTGAAGATGTTTTCTTTTTGATCGTGGGAGACGGAACGGAGTATCCTGTTCTGGATGAATATGCCCGGAATGCGGGGCAGAAGAACCTCAAAGTGATGAGACGCCTGCCAAAAGAAGACTACGACAGGATGGTGGCTGCTTGCGATGTGGGCCTCATCTTCCTTGATCACCGCTTCACCATCCCCAATTTTCCCAGCCGCCTCACAAGCTACACCCAGGCGGGGATCCCGGTCATTGCGGCCACGGACCCCAACACGGACGTGGGAAAAGTCATCGAAGACGGTGATTTCGGATGCTGGTGCGAAAGCAACGATTCCGACCGCTTCAGACAGCTGGTTGCGGAAATGTGCGCTCTGCAGGATGAGACCTTAAAAGAAAAAGGCTTAAACGGCATGCAGTACGTGAAAGAGCATTTTAATGTGGAAAAACAGTATGAGCTCATTGTGAAGGCTCTTGCCCAATAAATCCTTGCAGCTTATTTGAAAAGAATGATAGTGACTCAAATTAAACGGATATGTTGACAAAATCAACATATCCGTTTATAATGTTTTAGAGGTGCAACGAGATGAGAATAGATGAACAAATGAAGATTTTGTCGGTCAAGACTGATATGACCTTTTCGGAAATAGGAAAGAGGATTGATAAATCCCCTCAGGCATTTTCCCAAAAGATGAAAAGAGGTAATTATACGCTGGATGAACTGGAAGAAATAGCACGAGCTACCGGCACAAAAGTTATATGCTACTTTGAATTGCCTAACGGAGAAAAGATCAAGTTGGTTTAGGAGGATTGGCATATGTTGAAATATGTTGAAGGTAATCTGTTCGGCAGTCCTGCCCAGGTCCTGGTGAACACCGTGAATACGGTAGGGGTAATGGGAAAAGGGATTGCATTGGAATTCAAAAAAAGATACCCTGAGATGTTCAATGAATACAAGGAACAGTGTGACAAACACAGATTGGTTGTCGGCAAACTTATGCTTTGGTATGAACCGGATCATTGGCTGTTGCTGTTTCCTACAAAGGAGCATTGGCGTAATCCCTCTAAACTTGAGTATATCGAAAAAGGATTAATGGCATTCACAAGAAAATATGCGGATTACAACATTTCTTCGATAGCGTTTCCCAAATTGGGATGCGGAAACGGAGAACTTGATTGGAATGACGTAAAGCCATTAATGGAAAAGTACCTGAAGGATCTGCCGATAGATGTATTTATTTACCTGGGTTTGGGTGAAACCCAAAAACCGGAGCACAAGTGTCGGAAGGAAATGGAGGAGTTTTTGACGGAAAATGCCATAGACCTTTCATTCACAGGGGTTAAGGATATGATCGGCTATCGCACTATGATGGCGCCGGTTGAAATCGAATTTGCAGGAGAAGTTTGGAGAGCCTCATGGGAAAAAGATGGAAAACTCTCGTTTGAAAACGGTTCGGACAGTATTGCTTTTGATACTGAAACGGTTCACCGGGTATGGGACGAGATTACAACACAGCGATTGTTTTCGGTAGACAAGGCTGATGACAAGGCTATTATATATTGTTTGCTGAACAGAATGGGGTATTTGCAACAAGTAAGGGTAAGCGATGAAAATGAAGAGCTGAAGGAAGGCTATCAATTGGAACGCGGGAAAGGTCAGGCGTATATTGTAAAGGGGGAGTAGCATGAACTATACGGAAGTGATCGAAAACAATTGCCGGATGGTGACGTATGGGAAATGGTGGCCAAGATTTGCATTTCATTATACGGATGTTACAAATGCCATCGGGATCCTTAAAGAGGGTATGCTTTACAGCAGGTTTGATGCAACCAATAGAAGACTGATGAGTAATGACAATGCCAGTAGGCAGGTAATAGATATGACGTTTTCGGGAACTGCTTCATACGTCAGATTCTATTTCAGACCTTTGACTCCGACGCAGTTTCACAATGAAGGATACAAGCACACGGGACTCAGATATTGCAGCGATGATAATGCGAATGTTCCTGTGCCGGTTTTCTTTCTTTTTGATCTGGAAACAGTATTAAGTATGAAAGAGACCCGCTTCTCCGAACAGTCCCTTGCGGGAGGAGGAAGTGAGTTGCACCGGGGACCGGAAGAATTTGCAAACTTGAACTTTTCGCAGATTTACAAGAGCGGTTTCATGGAGGATGCCGAACTGGAGAAAAAGTATCGGCACGCGGAGATCATCTATCCGGATCAGTTTCCCATAGATGAAGCTTTGAGAAAGATTGTTTGCAGAAATGACATTGAAAGAATGACCCTGCTTAATCTTTTGAGGAAAAATGCCCCCAAGGCCTATTCGAAATATCAAAATATGATCGAGGTGCGTCCCGATTGTTACGAACACAACGGATTGTACGTTACCCGGTGCAATTATTTTGAAGATAAAGCTGCAGTCGTTTTTTCGAAAACAGCAAACAAAATATACTACACAAGAAAGTACAAGCAACAACCGAATGACCGGCTGCTTTTAAAAGCGGAAGCGGAATTTGAATGGATGCATTCCGATAAGCTGATCAACAGGCAGGTATGCGGGTTTACGATTGATTACGAGGAAACGGAAAATGTGGTTTTCAGTAAATTATGTAAACCGAGTGGAGCCACAGCTCTGCATATGCGTATAAAGATAGAAAACAAACTGATCTGCTACATGTGCTGGCAGTTGGCTGAGGCAGCATTACTCTGACGGGAGAAAATATTTGGTTTTTCCCGCGGAAAGCGTTATAATAAATGATCAAGATCAAAAGGAGAGGCGACATCGTCGCGGAAAAACATGGAGAAGCTTCTGGACGGATCTTCAAAGAAGATCGATTATTCCGACATACATTTTAAAGACAACGGGAAACTTAAACTTCTTATCATCGTGGGCACAAGACCCGAGATAATAAGACTTTCGGCGGTCATCAAGAAATGCAGGACCTTTTTTGACTGCATTCTCGCCCACACGGGTCAAAACTACGATTACAATCTGAACGGCGTGTTCTTTAAGGACCTGAAGCTTTCTGAGCCTGAAGTCTACATGGATGCCGTGGGAGCGGATCTGGGAGAGACCATCGGTAACATCATTGACTGTTCCTACAAGCTCATGGCGAGCACAGCTCCCGACGCGTTGCTGATCCTGGGAGACACCAACAGCTGTCTTTCGGCCATTCCCGCAAAGCGTCTCCACATCCCCATCTTCCACATGGAAGCCGGCAACCGCTGCAAGGACGAGTGCCTCCCGGAGGAGACCAATCGCCGTATCGTTGACATCATCTCCGATGTGAACATGGCCTATTCCGAGCACGCCCGCCGCTATCTTGCGGAGTGCGGTCTTCCCAAGGAACGCACCTATGTGACGGGTTCTCCCATGGCGGAGGTCCTGAGGGCAAATCTTTCGGACATAGAGTCAAGCGACGTCCACAAGCGTCTGGGTCTTGAAAAAGGAAAATACATCCTTCTTTCCGCACACAGGGAAGAGAACATAGATACTGAAAAGAATTTTAATTCACTTTTCACCGCCATCAATGCCATGGCAGAGAAGTATGATATGCCTGTGCTTTACTCCTGCCATCCCAGATCCAGGAAGAGACTGGAGGCCAGCGGCTTCAAACTCGACCGCCGCGTTGTGGCCCATGAGCCCCTTGGCTTTAACGACTACAACTGCCTGCAGATGAACGCTTTCTGCGTGGTTTCCGACAGCGGCACCCTGCCCGAGGAGAGCTCCTTCTACATCAGCGAAGGTCATCCCTTCCCCGCAGTCTGCATCCGCACTTCCACCGAGCGTCCCGAAGCCCTTGACAAAGGCGACTTCATTCTGGCGGGCATAGACGAAAAGAGCCTTTTACAGGCTGTGGAAACAGCGGTTGAAATGAACCGCGCCGGTCTTTACGGCATTCCCACACCCGCCTACACCGACGAAAACGTCAGCGACAAGGTGGTGCGCATCATCCAGAGCTACACGGGCGTTGTGGATAAAATGGTCTGGAGAAAATAAACAAAAGGGAAAGTTACAGCTAAAGGGGATGTTTCTGTTTTGGTTGCCCTTTGGTTGTTTAAGGAGGAAAAATTAAGTAATTATATATATAGACATTAGTGATTGAATGTGTTTAAATATACTCATGGAGGATGC
>JAILRC010000077.1 GCA_024698485.1 Lachnospiraceae bacterium
TTTTAAAGAAAAAATTAAATATTATTGACAAATTCTACAGATTTTGTTAAGATTATCAAGGTTGATACGGAGAAGGTATTTTCCAGAGAGAGAAGCGCGTCTATTAGGGACGTGGGAGGGAACTTTTATAAGAAAAGGACACTGCAAAAGCGCCGGCTTGATACCGTGGCTGCGGGGTGTGCCTTTTTTTAATTCCTTTTTCACGTTTGACGTGGGACTCTCTCCTTTTGATAATAAGGTCAGAATAATATTCGACAAAAGGTCAGCCTCGTGGTATAATTCCCACAAATCCACGACAACAAAGGAGAAAACCATGACTACCACTTCCCTTATCTTAGGTACAGTTTCCATATGCATAGGTGTTTTTGGCGGAGCATTGTCTCCCGTGGGTTTTGTGTGCGGCATCGTTGCCATTGTTCTGGGTGCCATTTCCATCAAGAGAGATCATCTTCTCATGGACACCGCAAAAGCGGGCTTTGTGACGGGCATCATCGGAACAGTGATCTCGCTGGCCACGAGCCTCTTAGTCTACACCATGCCCTTTATAGATCTTTCCCCCATCTCCGATTTCCTGGGTGGAAAATTTTTAAGATGATAAACTTTGAGCAGCCGGCTCTTTCGAACCGACTGCTCTTTTTGTGCCTTACTTTGTTGTCTTACTTTGTGTCGTTTGTATTGATGGTAACGTTTGTTGCCTTTTCAAGGCCCTTCACATTGATGTTCTTGTTAACCTTTGCATCATAGGTCTCAGCCTTCATGATCTCGGTGATGTCAAAGCCTGTGGTCTCTTTGATTGTCTCAATGGTCTTTGCAAGTACGGAAGGAACATATCCGCCCATGCTGCCGACCCCTGTGCCTTCGCCGCCGTTTCCGTCGATGATGGTAACCTTGTCGATAGCAGCAAGAGGTTCTGCAACTGCCTTTGCCATTTCGGGAAGCTTGTTTACGATCATCTCTGTCATAGCTGCCTGACCGTACTTCTTCATAGCTTCTGCCTTCTTGTCGATGGCTTCTGCTTCTGCGATACCCTTTGCTGCGATAGCTGCTGCTTCTGCTTCACCCACAGCCTTGATACCTTCGGCTTCTCTCATTCTTGCATACATCTCGGCCTCAGCCATAGCCTTGCGTGCGTCTGCTTCCTTTTCTCTCTCGAACTTCTCGGCTTCCGCCTTCTTCATTCTTTCGAAAAGCTCAGCCTCAGCTCTCTGCTGTCTTGCAAACTTCTCAGCTTCAGCCTTCTTCTTGATCTCGGCTTCCAGCTGCTGTTCGGTAACGGCTACTTCCTTCTGCTTGAGTTCGATCTCTCTTTCCTGACGGGCGATGTTCGCATTTGCTGTGGTGATCTCAATGGTCTTACGCTGCTCTTCCTTCTGGATCTCGTAAGCTGCGTCTGCCTCGGCCTGCTTGATATCTGCTGCCTTCTTGAGTTCTGCCTGCTTGATGGCAAGTTCGTTCTGTCTCTCGGCGATGGCCGTATCGGATGCTACCTTTGCATCGTTTGCAAGTTTCTTTGCTTCTGCTTCCGCAATTGCAACTTCCTTGTCTGCGTTTGCCTTTGCAATGGAAGCGTCTTTCTTGATCTTGGACATATTGTCCTGACCGAGTGCTACGATCAATCCGTTTTCATCTTCGATCTTCTGGATGTTGCAGGATATGATCTCGATACCGAGAGCGTTCATATCAAGCTGTGCCTTGGTCTGAACCTCGTCACCGAACTTCTTTCTGTCTGTGCAGAGTTCACGAAGATCAACCGTACCGATGATCTCACGCATATTACCCTGTAAAGAATCGGTGAGGGCCTGACAGATCCTTTCCTCATTCATATTGAGGAAGTTCTTCATGGCAAGTTTGATACCTTCGCGGTCCGTCATGATCCTCACCTTTGCAACCGCATCGATGTCAACTCCGATGAAGTCCTGTGTAGGAATGTATCCGCTGGTTTTAATGTCCACTGTGATCTGCTTTACAAGCAGTGCGTCTTTTCTTTCAAGGAACGGGATCTTGATACCCGCACGTCCGATGAGCACTTTAGGCTCTTTCTTGAGACCGGAAATGATATATGCGATATCCGGGGGAGCTTTTACGTATCCTGCTGCCAGGATGATGATGAGTAGTACTGCGATGATCGCAATTAATGTGATTGCTGTTTCAGGCATTTTACCTTCCTCCTTATTCCCTTTAGAGCCAGAACCCCAGGCTCAAACTTTTCTTGGTGACTCCATGATACCATATCATTGTTCCGCTTTAAACATAAAAATACGCGAAATAAGTGGTTGTATTCCGCTTATCTTAAGAAAAATATTAGTTTTTCCCCCTGCAATTTTAGTATATAATATAATATACTGATCCATGTGATCAAAACGGAGGGAAAGATGGTAATACACGGACTTTCAAAGCTTACACTGCTGGACTATCCCGAGCACCTGGCATGCACTGTTTTTACCGGTGCGTGTAATTTTCGCTGTCCCTATTGCCACAACGCCTCTCTTGTACTTGAGCCCCACAAATGCCCCATCATTTCGGAAGATGAGTTCTTCGAGTTTCTGAAAAGCAGAAAAGGGAAACTGGAGGGTGTCTGCATCACCGGAGGTGAACCCACACTCCAGAAGGATCTCCCCGAATTCATAGAAAAGATCCGACATCTGGATTTTAAGGTCAAGCTGGACTCCAACGGCTACAAGCCCGACATCCTGTGGGATCTCATCCGTTCCGAGGCGGTGGATATGATCGCCATGGATGTGAAAAACTGCAAAGAAAAATATGCCATGACCATAGGCATAGCCAACGATGCTTTTGACGTTGACGAGATCGACCGCAGCATACAGATGCTTAAATCCACGGGCATAAAGCATGAGTTCCGGACGACGGTGGTAAGGGAACTTCACGAACTTTCCGATATGGAAAAGATCGCAGAGTGGATCGCAGGAGATTCCCCCTATTTCCTTCAGGCCTATAAAGAGGCGGATGACGTGATCTACAAATTCGAGGACAGCCACGAGCCCTTTTCCTGCTATACCGAGATAGAAATGCAGCGTCTTTTGGGCGCTGTGAGAAGATATGTCCCCAATGCACACATAAGGGGCGAAGAAAACTGACGGGATCATCTTGGGCACAGCCCAAAGAGAAAGGAAGTTATGGATTTTGCTTACGAAGCGGACAGAGTGATCTTACAGGTTCTTGACGAGACACAGGCGGACAAGCTGCTGGCCTTTTGCCAGGAGAACGCCGAGATCTTCATGAATTACGAACAGGACTATCCGGACAACTACTTTACCAAGGAGTATCAGACCCTGCTGCTGAAAGGTTATATGCAGCAGTTTCTGGAGGAAAAGGCAGTAAGATACTTTGTTTTCCTTAAGGAAAACCCCAATGTCATCATAGGCTGCGCAGGGCTTTCGGACATACATCTCCTGAGCGACAGGAGCGCAAAGCTCTTCTACAAGCAGGACAGAGCCTACTGCGGCAACGGATATATGAACGAAGCGATCTCCTGCCTCCTTTGGCACGCAGCGGACGAGATGAAGCTCCACAGGATCGAGGCAGACATCCTTCCCGGAAACGAGAGGTCGGTGGCGGTTGTAAAGAGGCTGGGATTCGAATACGAGGGAGTTGCCAAGAGCAGCCACATAGTGAACGGCGTGTGGAGAGACCACGAAAGATATGCTTTGATACTATAACGATGGGATGCAGTTGTTCCGCCTGACCACGGAGCAATTGCATCTTGTTTTTTTGCCCTTGTCATAGTAAAATTAATGTGCTTGTTATAGTTTTAACACCATACAAATTTCACCCAAGGACAGGCCGACTGTCCTTGATTTTATGAAAGGATTTATATAAATGCTTGAACTACAAAACATTTCCTGTATCGTCGATGACGAGAACAGTGAAAAAGAGATCTTAAAGAACGTCTCCTTCAAGGCCGAGGACGGCTTTGTCGCCATCACGGGCCCCAACGGCGGCGGAAAATCCACACTTGCAAAGATCATTGCAGGTATCATGAAGCCCACCTCCGGAAAGATCCTTCTGGACGGTACGGACATCACAAACATGAGCATCACCGAGAGAGCAAATCTCGGTATTAGCTATGCTTTCCAGCAGCCCGTACGTTTCAAGGGCCTTACGGTGAAGGACCTCATCAAACTGGCCTCAAAGGAAGCAACTCCCGACATATGCGGTATCCTTTCCGAAGTGGGCCTTTGCGCAAAGGATTACATCAACCGTGAGGTGAACGCCTCCCTCTCCGGCGGAGAATTAAAGAGGATCGAGATTGCCATGATCCTGGCCAGAGGAACAAAATTCTCCATCTTTGACGAGCCCGAAGCAGGCATCGATCTCTGGAGCTTCCAGAGCCTCATCCGCGTGTTCGAAAAGATGCACGAAAAGAACAACGGCCAGATCCTCATCATCTCTCATCAGGAAAGGATCCTCAACATCGCCGACTCCATCATAGTTGTGGCCAACGGCGAGATCCGTGAGATGGGTCCCAGAGAAAAGATCCTTCCCGGACTTTTGGGCACAGGAGCCGCATGCTCCGCATTAACAGACAAGATGTAGGAGGAATGCATATGGATCAGATTCAACGCACACTCCTTGAGGAGATCGCAGGACTCCATGAGGTTCCTCAGGGTGCTTACAACATCAGAGTGAACGGTCAGACAGACTCCCGTTCCACAACCGCAAACATCGACATCGTCTCAAAGACGGATGTTTCCGGCATAGACATTTACATTAAGCCTGGCACAAAAAAAGAAAGCCTTCACATTCCCGTCCTGCTTTCCCAGAGTGGTCTCAAGGAGACAGTATACAATGATTTTCACGTTGGCGAGGATTGCGATGTGACCATCATCGCAGGATGCGGCATTCACAACGGCGGCGATGCGGCTTCCGAGCATTCCGGCATCCACTCTTTCTTCGTAGGAAAGAATTCAAAAGTCCGCTACGTTGAGAAGCACTACGGCTCCGGCGACGGAAACGGAGAAAGGATCATGAACCCCACCACTGTTGTCCACTTGGAAGAAGGCGCCACCATGGAAATGGAAACAGTCCAGATCAAGGGCGTGGATTCCACCGTCCGCGAAACCACCGGCGACCTTAAGGCCGGAGCAAGCCTCACCATCAAGGAAAGCCTTATGACCCACGGCAAACAGACCGCAGAATCCAACTTCCGCATCGAGATGAACGGCGAGGATTCCCACGTGAACCTCATCTCCCGTTCGGTAGCCCGTGACACTTCCCGCCAGATCTTCCGTTCGGAGATCGTGGGCAACGAAAAGTGCACAGGCCATTCGGAGTGCGATGCCATCATCATGGACAAGGCTTCCGTCTCCGCCATCCCCGAACTCACCGCCAACTGCCTTGATTCCGAGCTCATCCACGAAGCAGCCATCGGAAAGATCGCTGGCGAGCAGATCATGAAGCTCATGACTCTGGGTCTTTCTGAAGAAGAAGCGGAAGAGCAGATCATAAACGGATTCTTGAAGTAAAACGAAATAAATACCCGTAAATTTAAAAAGCCAAAGTTGGCAGTTCATCGTGAGATTTTGCGATAACGCGCCAGCTTTGGCTGTTTATTTTGCTGAGATTATGTCTGA
>JAILRC010000064.1 GCA_024698485.1 Lachnospiraceae bacterium
GACTGGATCTGCTGGCTTCCGGAAGAAGTACATCCGGTTCCGCCACAAACTAAGACATGTGAACGATACATAGTGTGCTTTCCTCCTTATTTCATTGCCTTCTGTAAAGTGTAATCATAGATGGGGGTTCCGCCGATGAGATGCTTCTCGACTACTTCCATAGCCTTCTCGGGGTTCATCTTGATATATGTAACTTTTTCCTTGCCGGGCTCAAGAACCTCAACGATGGGCTCATACTGGCAAAGACCGATACATCCTGTCTGAACGACAGAAATGTCTTTTAAATTCTTGGTCATAACGGCTTCGGAAAGAGCATTGAGGACGGGGCTTGCACCGCTTGCGATACCGCAGGTAGCCATACCGACGATAACACGTGTGCCTGCTTCGGATTCAGCGCGAAGTCCGACCTGTCCCTGCATCTTATCACGAATTGCCTGTAATTCTGCAAGAGATTTCATGTTTGTTCCTCCTAATTTTCTTCGGTAATGATGTCGCCACAGACGAAATTCTGTGGATGATGATTAAATAATCATTTGTCCCGCATTGACTTCTTCGGTGTTTTCCTTAAGAAAATCTTTTATGAAACGGGACACTTCCGGAACGTCGAAAGGGACGTCTCCGAGTGTTTCGCGAAATTCTCTGGTGTCCAGTGTAAAACGCCTGTCATTGTAGGAGTAGCTGTAGAGAAAATCGCACTGTTGATGCATGACTATCAATTGATGCATTGTAGACACCATGTCACCCAAAGGCATCCTGTCGATGCTTGAGAGAACATAGGAAGCGCTTATGACGGTTCCCACTCCGACTTCGGAGCGGATGTCAAAAGTTCCTCCGGTCATTTCCGCGGACTGTTTGAAAAACGGAACGCCAAGTCCCACTTTTCTGGTGGTCCGTGTGGTAAAGAAGGGATCGGTAACTTTCGAAAGCTGTTCGGGAGTCATTCCGCAACCGTTGTCGTCGATGGTGACGGTGAGACGGTCTTTTGCGGTGTCCGCTTCCACGGTGATCTTGATCAGCGTGGCCTTCGCTTTTACCGAGTTCTCGGTGATGTCCAACACATTAAGTGAAATTTCAGTCATCATAGGCTTTTACTTAGTTGTACTTAGCTAAGATCTCGTCAAGAGAATCAACAGTAAGCTTGCCGTAAACGTCATCATTGATCATCATTACGGGAGCAAGACCGCAGGCACCGATGCAACGGCATGCGTCAAGTGAGAACTTCCTGTCGGGAGTGCACTCACCACCCTTAATGCCAAGCTTTTCCTCAAGCTTCTCGTATACAGGGCCTGAACCCTTAACGTAGCAAGCGGTACCGAGACATACAGAAATTCTGTACTGTCCCTTCGGGAAAAGAGCAAACTGTGCATAGAAGGTGGATACACCGTAAACCTTCTCAAGCGGGATGCCGAGCTCGTCAGCGATCATTGTCTGAACTTCGATGGGGAGATAGCCGTAAATTTCCTGAGCGTGCTGCATTATGGGCATAAGGCAACCTTTCTCGCCGCGTAATTCACGGATCACTTCCTTGAGCTGGGCTTCCTGCTCTTTGGTTCCTGTGAAAGGAACTGAACTTTTCTTAGAGCTCATAATGGAAACCTCCTAAATATATGTTGTTGGTTTGTCGTCAAAAGGCCGTCCGATCGTATTCGTTAAAAAAATAACAATAGGACAGACCGTTCGTAACAATTATTCTACCATAAGTCTGTTAAAAATACCACAAAAAAATATTTGCCGTTTTTTGACCCAAAATCCCACCCTATGCCACATAATATTTATGTTGTCGGATTGAAAACAGTGCTTTTTTTTGGTAAAATAAAAGAACTGAAAATTTGGTAAATAGACAGATGATTTAACATAAGATCGTATTCGGAGGTTTATATGACAGTCAGAGATGTACAGGAAACATTGGGAGCCAGGTTTGCCAGCGGAGAAGAATGGGCTGACAGGGAAGTGCATATGGCCTGCGGCTCCGACATGATGAGCGATGTTCTTGCTTTTGTCAAGGACAGGGCGGTTCTCCTTACGGGGCTTTGCAACCCTCAGGTTATCAGAACGGCGGAGATGATGGACGTGGTCGCCATCGTTTTTGTACGCAGCAAAAAGCCGGATGAGACCATGATCGAACTGGCCAACGAAAGAGAGATCCCCCTTCTTTGCACGGGGCACAGAATGTTTTCGGCATGCGGCCTACTCTATGAAAAAGGATTACGCGGAGGTGCCGATTATGAGCGACTCAATTAAGCTGAATTATAAGATCACCGACGAGGATTTCACAAGAGCGGGGGAAGCTTCGGGAGATGTGAAGAAGAGACTTCGGCAGATGGGATGTTCTCCCGAGGTCATCAGAAAAGTGGCCATCGCCATGTATGAGGGTGAGATCAATATGGTCATTCATGCCGACGGCGGCGAGATCGATGTGGAGATCTCTCCCGAAGAGATACTCATGGTTCTTAAAGACAAGGGCCCGGGTATCCCCGACATTGAAAAAGCAATGCAGGCAGGGTACTCCACTGCACCTGATAATGTTCGTGCGCTGGGCTTCGGTGCGGGAATGGGATTACCGAACATGAAGAAGTACTCCGACGAAATGCATATAGATACTGTTGTGGGAGTGGGAACCACAGTCACCATGAAGGTTTATCAGCAATAAAATGCGGGATGAGCGAAGGACCGATTCAATTTTTCGCCATCCTTATCAGTTATGGGGTGATGCTTTGAACAACGAAAACATATTTACCAACTCGGTGAAACTGGATCCGGATCTGTGCAAGGGATGCATCAACTGCATCAAGCGTTGTCCGACCCAGGCCATCCGGGTGAGAAATCATAAAGCCATTATAAGCAAAGAGCGCTGCATAGATTGCGGAGAATGCATCAGGATCTGCGAAAATCATGCAAAGCTTCCGTCCTACGACCCTTTGGACGTTATCAACGATTATGAGTACACAGTGGCGCTGCCCGCTCCGTCTCTTTACGGGCAGTTCAACAATCTCGACGATGTAAACATAGTTCTTACCGCGCTGAAGAGAATGGGCTTCGACGATGTGTATGAAGTGGGGGCTTCCGCGGAGGTGGTCTCCCAGCTTTCAAGAGCCTACATTAAAGAACACAAGGAGCAATGGCCCTTCATAAGCACGGCCTGTCCGTCGGTAGTGCGCCTTATACGCGTGAAATTTCCCAACCTTATAGAGCATCTTTTGCCCATCGCACCTCCTGTGGAAATAGCTGCAAAGGAAGCACGGAAGAGAGCGGTGGAAAAGAGCGGTCTGCCCGAGGACAAGATCGGGGTGATCTTTATCTCTCCCTGCCCGTCCAAGGTGACTGCCATGAAATCGCCTCTTGGCATGGAAAAGAGCAACATTGACGCAGTCTGTGCCATCAAGGATGTATATGTTAAGCTGCTTCCTTTGATGAAACAGATCGATGAACCCGAAGACCTGGCCATAGCAGGAAAGATCGGCGTGGGCTGGGGGATCTCCGGAGGTGAAGCGGGAGGTCTCATCACCGACAACTATCTGGCTGCGGACGGCATAGAAAACGTGAACAAGATCCTTGAAGATCTGGAGGATCAGAAATTTGAAAATCTTGAATTCATTGAGCTCAATGCCTGCAACGGAGGCTGCGTGGGCGGCGTCCTGACGGTGGAGAACCCTTTCATAGCCAAGGTCAAGATGAACAGGCTGAAAAAGTATATGCCTGTTGCGCTGAAGAGACTTGAATCGGGAGATGCGATCCGTCCCGAAGACGCCATGTGGACAAAGGAGATCGAGTACGAGCCTGTTTTCATGCTGGGCGAAAGCATGAAGGAGAGCATCCAAAAGATGAACAAGGTCTCCGAGATCGAAAAGAGGCTCCCGGGCCTTGACTGCGGGGCGTGCGGAGCACCCACCTGTCTGGCGCTTGCCGAAGACATCGTGAAGGGACAGGCCAAGGAACTGGATTGTATACATCTCCTCAGAGAATATGTTCACAAGCTTTCGGGGGAGATCAGCAAGATCGATATGTGACAAATGTTAAAGTTTACATACAATTTCTTTTAAAACATGGGAATATATGATAGAATGAAGCGGAAGTTGTTGCGCATTTTTCTGTAACGGTTTGTTTTACAGATTTCAGAATTTATATCCCAGACAGAAAACAGATGCTGGTATCAGATCCGGAAGGGGCAAGTTATGAATTATATAATTTACTTTGACATAGCGGCGATACTTCTTGCTGTGGTCATTATAATCGAATATGTGATGAGAAGCACCATCAAATCCCGCAAAACGGATGCTTTTCTTGCAATCCTGAGCATTGCTACCGTGGCGACGGCTTTTGACCTGGGAAGCAGTTTTGCGCTGAGATACATCGATGTGCTCCCCCTCTGGTTCAATCATGTGCTGCTGATAGGCTTTTTTGTGACATATCATGCTTTGCCGCCTCAGTATCTTTACTACATGATCGTGTCTTCCAAGTCGGATGAGGAACGTTACACTCCTCTGGAAACCTTTGCCATTATTGTTCCATACACTCTGGATCTCATCCTGACGGCCACCAACGGCTTGCACCATTACGTTTACTATATCGACGATCAGCTGGTCTATCATTCCGGCTACGGGTCCTATATAAGCTATGCCCTTACCTTCCTGTACATCGGCATGGCAGCGGGATATTTCCTGAAAAGGCGAAAGACCATTCATTACAGGCAGATCATCAATATGGCGATCTACACTGTGATCCTGGTGATCGGCATTATTGTTCAGATCCTTAATCCAAATCTTCTGGTCATCAATTTCGGCGTAATGCTTTCGATCCTTATCATGGCGTTTACCATGGAAAGTCCGGCTTACTACGAAGAACAGGAATTGGGCATATACAATCGCCTGGCATTCCAGACCGTCAGCGCCAACCTCATCGCCAACGGAAAACAGTTTGCTGTGGTGGGTGTCAAGGCGGAAGGACTTGCGGATTTCAGACAGATCGTGGGAATAGGAAGCGTGGCGCAGTTACGTAAAGAGATCGCCAAGTTCCTTGTTTCCGTAGCGGGAAGAAAGAATGTTTTCTCTTTCACCGAATCCAGATTTGCCATTATAGTCGACGGCGGAGAATCCGAAGTGGAAATGCTGATAAAGAAGATACGCCGTCGTTTTGAAAATCCTTTTGAAGCCAATGAGGAAGGCATCAGGCTTTCATGCTCTATGTGCCGGTTCGCTTTCCCGAGAGATGTTCAGTCCACGGAAAATGTAATGAACCTTCTGGAGTACTCCCTTACAAAATCCGCGGAAATGGGCAAGGAAACGGTTGTGGTTGCGGACGCTGCCCTGCTCGAGGAAAAGAGACGTTCCACTCAGGTTCTCAGGATACTTAAAAGAGCCTTGGCAGAAAACCGTTTCAGCGTTTATTATCAGCCCATTTATTCCGTTGAAACCCGTCATTTTACATCTGCCGAAGCGCTGCTCCGACTGTATGACGATGATTTTGGTTTCATCAGCCCCGAAGAATTTGTTCCCATTGCGGAAAAGAACGGTCTGATCATTAAGATCGACGAATATGTTTTCAGGGAAGTCAGCAAGTTTATCTCCACTAACAAGATCTGGGAAAAGGGCATAGAATATATTGATGTCAACCTTTCTCCCATGCAGTGTCTCCAGGACGATCTTTTTGAGAGACTCACCATGATAATGGATGAATATAAACTGGATTACTCCCGTATCAGCCTCGAGATCACCGAAACAGCCAGCCTGCTTTCCGGAAAGATCCTGAGACAGAATATGCAAAGGATGACGGAGGCCGGGGTCAGATTCTCATTGGATGACTACGGAACAGGGTTTGCAAATCTGACGACGGTCGTTGAGTATCCGTTCTCCATCGTTAAGCTGGACAAGAAGATGCTCTGGACCGCCATGAAGAACGACAAGGCCATGACGGTTCTCAGACAGACCATAAGAATGATGAAACAGTTGTCGCTGGAACTCATTGCCGAGGGCGTAGAGACCGAGGAACAGGCTCAGCTTCTTGCATATTACGGCTGTGATTTCTTCCAGGGTTATTTCTACGCAAAGCCTCAGAACGGAGAGTCTTTCATAAAATTCCTTGAGAATAATGCGGCAAAGAAAGAGGAAGACGAAGTTATATGACAGTAAAAGAAATGGCGGACAGCCTTGGATTCAAGATATTGAACGAAGCGGAAAGCACAAACGCGAAGAAGATCGGATCGGTTTATTGTTGCGACCTTTTGAGCATTGCCATGTCGAAAATGAGCGAAGAAGCTGCTTGGGTCACGGTAATGAGCAACATGAACACTCTGGCGGTGGCCAGTCTCACGGACGTTTCCTGTGTGATCCTTGCGGAAGGCGTGGCTGTGGATGAAGGCATGCTGGCAAAGGCCAAGGAGCAGGAGATCGCCCTGTTCTCCACTGAGCTTCCGGTGTTTGAAGCCGCAATGATGGTGGGAAAAGCCATCGGGAAATGAGACGTTTAAATAATTGAAAATGACGGGAGGTGTAAATCATGGAATTAAAAGAAGTATTCTACGATCTGCACCTCCATTCCTGTCTTTCCCCCTGCGGGGATGACGAAATGACGCCCGCGACCATTGCGGGCATGGCGGCTCTCAACGGTTTGCAGGTCATTGCCCTTACGGACCACAATTCCTGCAGAAATTGCGAGCCTTTTTTGAAAGCATGTGAGTTTTACGGGATCCTGGGTATCCCCGGGATGGAACTCACAACATCCGAAGAGATCCATGTGGTCTGCCTGTTTTCCGATCTTGCGGATGCTTTGAAGTTCGATGCCTATGTGTATGAACATCTCATGAATGTGGAGAACAATGAGAAGATCTTTGGGAAACAGCAGATCATGAATGAAGATGACGAAGAGATCGGCAGACTTTCAAAACTGCTGATCAATGCGACGGACATCGATTTTGACAAGGTTTTTGACCTTGTGGCCTCCTACAACGGGATTATGATCCCTGCCCATCTGGACAAAACATCCACCTCCCTGCTGTCGCAGCTTGGCTTCATTCCGCCGGAATCAAAATTCAGGACCGCGGAACTTAAAAACATGGCAAATCTCCACAGATTAAGAAAAGAGCATCCGTACCTTGAGAATTGTAAGATCATCACAAGTTCGGATGCACATTATGTTAAACATATAAATCAGGCGGTAAACACCCTTCTGGTGGAAGAACTTTCAGCGGAAGCGGTACTTAAAGCGTTAAGCTGAATCTGCTTTTCGGATCAGTCCGCAAGAAAAGCCTTCATGCGTTCAAGGTAATCAGGAGCAAGATCATAAACCGCATGACCATATCCTTCATACATGAACATCTCGCATTTTGCGTTTTTCTTAATGACATCTGCAATACGCTCGGAAGCTTCTCCTCCAAGAACATTGTCATCCTTGGAGCCGAGAACGAGGGTGGGGCAGATGATCTTTTTTATGTCTTCGGAAAAGTCCAGATCTCTTATGCCTTCCGCCAGGATCACGAAACGTTCCAGGTCTTCTTTTGTTACGGTTTTGGCGGCGGTGAGAAACTGTTCTTTGGCGCTTTCAAAAACCTGAGGTGGATAGATTGCTTTCCCGAAAGCAGTATATAAACCTGCTGCGTCTTGGGATCTTGCAAGATCTATCCATTGATTGAAGAGGGTAAAGCGAGCTTTTTCCACATGGGCAGAGGTGGAACCGAGGATGAGTTTTTTCACAGATTCGGGCTCAAGTGAAGCTATCTCCATGGCCATCATTCCGCCCTGAGAAGCTCCGAAGATGCTGACTTTCTTTAAACCCAGCGTGTGAATGGCGGTAAGAGTGTCCTTTGCCATTTCTTTTACGGGGTAGCGATCGGGCAGCTCTTTTCTGCGGTCAAAAAGGTAGATGGTATAGTCATCCGTCATGGAAGCGTACAGCTGCGCCACTGCGTCGGCAGAAAGCATTACGCTCTGCACACTGAGCCCCGGAAGGATGACGAGTATCTTCCTGCCGCTTCCGAATGTGCAGTAGTCCATGGTGAAATTTTCTGTTTTTACTGCTCTTATCTCTGTGCTCATGTTTCCCTCTCAGTATACTTTGTTTATAATGTCCTGTCCGAAGCTTGCCGGTAATGTTCGAAGTTGATACCGGCCGTAATTCTCGGAAGCTACATCTTTTCACTCTTTTTATATTAGCACTTTTTACTGCGCTGCAAAAGATTTTTGACTTTTTTACCTAAAACAGGTAAAAAGCGACGATTTAGGTAATAAAATTGGCATTTTTTTACCGTTTTGAAAAAAACGAAGACAACATTTCTGTACAAGAATGAATTAAACGCTTCTTTCTTGCTGCTTGCGATGATCCGTAGGGTGATTTTCGGGGGATTTTATTACCTAAAACACTAGTTTTTCACTGTTTTAGGTAAAAACCGGCAAAAATTCAGCAACCTGCATAAAAATTCCCGGGACTGTCTTTGCGACAGGCCCGGGTTTTTGTATAGAGGCTTTTTATGTTACATTACGTATTTTTCAAGGGTTCTTTCCACTGCGCCTACGCCTTCGATGAGTTCCAGAAAGTAGTTTGCAACAGTGTCCGCAAGGCCGACTTCGTAGAGGTCTACGCCCCAGATCTTGGAGTTTCTGAGGATGGGCTCGATCTTGCCCAGCACTTCCTTGCCGTCACCCAGTTTGATGTCTGCCACCAGAGGGCAAACCTCGGGGAGCATGGGGTCGGAGCTAAGTTCGAACTTCTTGCCGTTGTCGTCCACAGCCATGATGTAGCGGATCCAGCCGGCATAAACCAGAGGGATCAGTTTCAGGGAAGAAACAGAAAGTTCGCTGCTGCGGGCATAGGCCTTGATAGTCTCGCCGAAGCGGATGGGCAGCTTCTGAGAAGTGTCCGTGGCGATGCGCTGAGGAGCGTCGGGCATGAAGGGGTTGGGGATCCTCTTTTCCACAACGTCGTCGATGAACTGCTTGGGGCTCATGATGCCGGGGTTTACAACCACGGGAAGACCTTCGGTGTAACCGATGGTGCGGACCATCTTGTTGAGGACAGGATTCTGCATTTCCTTGGAAATGAGAGTGTAGCCCAGGAGGCATCCGAAAACGGCAAGGCTTGTGTGGAGAGGATTTAAGCAGGTGCAGACCTTCATTTTCTCAACCTTGTCAACGGTCTGTTTGTCGGTGAACATGATGCCGCCCTTTTCAAGCGCGGGACGTCCGTTGGGGAACTTGTCCTCGATGACCAGATATTCGCATTCCTCTGCGTTTACAAAGGGAGCGACGTAGGTGTTCTTGGAGGTGACTACGGGCTCTGCGTCTTCAATACCGTCCTTTTTAAGCATCTCTTCAACACTCTTGTCGGGACGGGGAGTGATCTTGTCGATCATGGACCAGGGGAAGGAGACTCTTTCTTCATTGTTGATGTAGGCAAGGAAGCCTTTCTTAATGAGTCCCTTGTTCTCCCATTCTTTTGCGAAAGCCTTTACAGCTGCAAAGAGCTTGTCTCCGTTGTGGGAGCAGTTGTCCATGGAAACGAAGGCTATAGGCTTCTGTCCTGCAAGGAAACGGGTGTAGAGAAGAGAAACCACTTTTCCGAGGTAGCTCTCGGGCTTTTCGGGACCCTTGGCAAGATCCGCAGCTACGCTGGGGAGCATTTCTCCTTTGCCGTTTACAAGGCTGTAGCCCTTCTCGGTAATGGTAAAGCTGGCCATCTGGAGACTGTCGCTTTCAAAGATCTCTTTGAGTCTGTCATAGGAAGTCTGATTTTCGGAATCCAGGGTAAGGCTTTCCGCAATGCTTCCCACAACCGTCTTTTGGATGGTCCCGTTTGCCATGAAGGTGGCAAGGATGCTGAGATTGTCGTGGGGAGTGTACATCTTGTCGATGATCTCGTAGTCATATCCCTCGCACACCGTAAGGCCGCGATCCATGACCCCCTCGTTCAGGAGGTTCTGGACCACATTTGCCTGGAATGCGCGGAAGATGTTTCCGGCACCGAAGTGGATCCACACGGGAGACTTCTTTGTGCGGGCGATCATATCTTCACGGTTGAATTTCGGAAGGGAGTATCCCAATGCTTCCCATTCGCTTTTATTTTTTATACCTTCATCACTGATTTTCATCTTCTTTTAGTTTCTCCTATTTGTTTGCTTTTTCAATGGCTTCCCAAAGGCCGTTAAGGTAGGTGGCTCCCAGAGCGCGGTCATAGAGTCCGTAGCCGGGCATAGCTATTTCGTCCCAGATCATTCTTCCGTGATCGGGGCGGATGGGACCGTCGAATCCGATGTCATAGAGTGCTTTCATGATCTCGTACATATCGAAAGAGCCTGTTCTCGAAAGGTGAGGAGCCTCCTCAAAATCAAGGTGTCCGGGCTCTGTGCAGTTGAACTTCAGGTTTCTTACGTGGGCAAAATGTATGCGTCCCTTGAGAGAACGGATCATGTCGGGAAGGTCGTTCTCAAGGTTTGTTCCGTAGGAGCCGGAGCAGAAGGTGACGCCGTTGTGCGGGTTGTCCACCATCTTCATCATACGAAGGATGTTTGCCTTGTTGATGATGATCCTGGGAAGTCCGAAAACGCTCCAGGCGGGATCGTCGGGATGGATGGCCATGTTGATGTCATATTTGTCGCAAACGGGCATGATCCTTTCAAGGAAGTATTTGAGGTTTGCGAAGAGTTTTTCGGAATCTATTGAGGAATACATCTCGAAAAGTTCCTTGATCTTTGCCATTCTTTCAGGCTCCCAGCCGGGAAGTACCGCTCCGTTGGAGTCCTTGGAGATGGATTCGAACATGTTCTCGGGAGTGATCTTGTCGATGGCTTCCTGAGAGTAGGCAAGACCTGTGGAACCGTCGGGAAGACGGCGGGCCAGCTCTGTTCTTGTCCAGTCGAAAACGGGCATAAAGTTGTAGCATACCATATGTATGCCTTCAAGACCGAGGTTTTCGAGGGTCTGAATGTAATTATCGATATAAAGGTCGCGGTCGGGAGTTCCGACTTTGATGGCATCATGAATGTTGACGCTTTCGATGCCCGAGATGTGAAGACCTGAAGCTTCCACTTCGTCTTTAAGGGCTTTGATCCTCTCTCTTGACCAAACCTCGCCGGGAGTAGTGTCATAGAGGGTAGTGATGACTCCCGTAACTCCGGGAACCTGTCTGATCTGTTTCAGGGTTACGGTGTCGAATTTCGACCCGAACCAGCGCATTGTCATTTCCATTTTTTGCTCCTTTATAGTATAATGGGGGAAAAGTGAAAGTTATAACGGTCAAATGGACTAAGGTGGCGACCGTCATAAATGGGTTTGCTGCGGCAACGCCGCAGTTCATAATACACAACAGATCGTCTGGCAAGTGATGCTTGCCGAAGCGATCTATTGTGTATTATAAACATACGATCGGAGATCGTATGCCCATTTAAACGGTCTGCGACCGTATGGCCATTTGGCCGTATGACCATTTGACTGTACCGTGTAAATACGATACCATTTTTAACAGATTATATTTCCCCCCACCCCAATTTTCAACCGAATTATTTTCATATTTTTAGTAAAAATACTTTATTTTTCGAGGAAAGATCACAGAAATGAACAAAAAATATACACTTTTACTTTTATTGACGAGTATGGTTCATCTTTTTACGGATCTGGCGTGCCACTTTTATGCTTTTGCCCTGCTGGCACCCATGTACCCTCAAAAGCAGTTTGAACTGTTCCTGATCTATAATTTTATAGCATTCGTTCTGCAATGCCCCATAGGTTATCTTATGGATATGGCGGATCAAAGGCTTTTTAAAGGGCTTGGTTTCGGGGTCGGGACAACGATGCTTTATCTGGGCTACGGTTTCGGATTCCTTCTGGGTGCTCCCATACCGGGGCTGATCTTTTGCGCCTTCGGAAATGCTTTTATGCATGTGGTCGGAAGTCGTATGGTATTGGAAAGATCCCGGCGCGGAATTGTGGGGGGCGGTGTTTTCGTGGCTTTTGGAGCGTTGGGCGTCGGCATGGGGGATTATTACGGACTCAAGCGTCCGGAGATCGCCGGAACGATGACGATACTCATTTGTATAGCGCTTCTTCCCATGCTTGTTTATGCTGTTACGGAAATAAAACGTGCAAATTCCTCCAAGGAGGGCTTGAAAGTTATTGACACAAGGGTTACAATAAGCCCTAAAAGTGTGATCTGTCTGGGCATGTGTCTCTTTGTGGTGGGGGCAAGGTCCTTTACGGGCTTCTTTCTTACCGATTCCTTTCAGGAATTCATATCCTCAGAGACGGCAGCAAGTCACGGACTTTTTGCATCTATGTTTCCCGGTATCATCTGCTTTTTAGGAAAAGCTTTCGGTGGTATTCTCGTTGTTTCTTTTCTGATGCTTTTCAAAGTCAAAAGCCTGAGAAAGATGAATTATATATACGGAATATCAGCACTCCTGGCAGGAACAGTCTTATCATATGCCCTCGGGCATATCCCGGTTTGTTCCGTTCTGGGAAGCTTTTTGTTGAATTCGGTAATGCCGGTAACGCTTTATGAGATTTTTTGCATTTTGCCCAAGAACCCCGGTTTTTCATTGGGGTTGACAACTTTGATGCTATTCATCGGTATGCTTCCCACTCTTGTTTTTACTCCGACCCCGGAGACCGCATCTTTGTTGCTTATCATTTTAAACATGTCTGCCTGCATATGTCTGCTTGTGGGGCTAAAATGTTATTCGGAAAAGGAAAATTTGGTGAATAAAGATGTTTAAGTATGTAGTTTCACTGGTCCTGACACTTGCTATCGAAGGAGCGGTGGTTGCGGTCAGATCTCCCAAGAAGGAGTGGATCACCTATGTTCTTTTGGTGAACATGGTGACGAATCCCATAGCAAATGTGCTGTACAACGGATTGAAGCCTTTAATGAGCGAGGTCGGAAACGTTTTATTGATAATTGCCATCGAAACAGCGGTGGTATGGGCGGAAACCTATCTTTTCTACCAATACAGGGGGAAAAAAGACAGGAGAAAACTCAGAAGATACAGTTTCAGAAGATGTCTGATCTATTCTCTCCAACTTAATGTGCTTTCCTTCTTTGGAGGGTTTGTGCTGATCAAACTTATATACGAATAAAAAAGACACAGTCCTGCCGGCGAGGCAGAAGGCTGTGTCTTTTTAAGCGTCAGGGATGATGAAAGAAACGGTGGTTCCTTCTCCGGGAGTACTTTCTATGACGAACTGTCCGTGCATCATCTCCTCGATACGTTGTCTGGTGTTTGCCAGTCCTATGTGGCTGCGGGTGCTGTCTTTGCTTTGATCGGAAAGGGTGGAGAAACCGGCGCCGTTGTCTATGATCTGGACCACGTGGCAACCGTCTCTTCTGAAGGTCTTTACGATAACCTTTCCTCCGGGCTCTTTTCTCTGCCTTATGCCGTGTTTTATGGCATTTTCAACCATGGGCTGGATGGAAAGGGAAGGGAGCAAGAAATTCTTGTCCCTGATGTCATATTCCACCACCAGATCCGGGAAACGCAACTGCTCGATGGTGGTGTAAGTCTTTGTATGCTCCAGCTCTTTTATGAAATCCACGGGAGTTGTCTGGTCGATGGAATCCATGTTGGTGCGGAGGTAATTGGAAAATTCCGTGATGACCGTCTGGGCCTGAGTGGGATTCTGTCCTATGAGAGCCTTGATGGTGGTCAGGGTGTTGTACAGGAAGTGGGGCTGGATCTGAGACATCATGATGGCAATCTTGTTCTTCGTGAGTTCCGCTTCCAGCTCAGCCTGTTTTGTGGCCTTGAATTCAAGGTAGTGCTGGGCCTCGATCTCGTAGAGCATGAAGACCGAAATGGCTATGGCCGGCCACAGAACGGAAACGTCCTGAGCGGCGACCTGAACGAAGGACGTGATGATAGGGGCCACCATGATGAAAAGGAGCATTTCGTTCTTTTTCCGCACCGCACGGTTTTTATTCCTCACGATGGTGAGGATGATGAGGACAACGGAAGCCAGTATATATATGTAGTTAAAAAGGATGTTCCAGTAGAAGAAGGGACCGCGGACGATCCTGTTGGTTTCTGAAATGGAAAACACTATACCGTTAAAGGGGTTTATCACCGAAAGAATTATAAATTCTGCGATCAGTGGAATGGCAAAAAAGTACTGCCTCCAGGTGTAGAGTGAAGGCGGGGATTTTAAAAACCTTGCCTTAGCCAGCAGGAACCACTGCCAGCAGAAAACTGTCTGGGCGATGTAATGGATGGAGCATGCAAAGAGGCAGAAATACCATGCAAACTGAATAGAAAAGTCGGAGGTCATATACATGGCGGCATTGGCTCCGAGAACAGTACTTGTGGAGACCATCATGCTGCGGAAAAGGTATCTGTCCTGCATTTCCACATTGCCGTTGCTGTTGGTGAACCAGATGACCGTGAGAACCAGAAGAGCGCCCAGATCCAGTATTACATTGACTTGAGACAGATTCATTTTACTCCCCCTTCCCCTTTTTAACAGATCGTTGCCATAATTAATAGATTAATTATAAAATTATCTGGCAATTTTTACAACGTAAATATTTTACCAAATTTGATTTCGTTATTGGATGATACCCATATGGGTTTGGTGTGTGAACCGTCATCATTCGCTTGACAACAGCGTGAGGGCGGTGTGAACAGTAATTTTACCAAAAGGACCGCGGAGAAACAAGGGACCCAAGTCTTGAAAAGGTATGTGAAAAATGCTATCATACTCGGGATAAAGTTTGTGAAAATGGTGATGAAATGCAAGTTTCGGTTGATGGATACAAGATAGATTATAACATAAAAGGCGACGGAGAAAAGTACGTGATCGTTCTCCAAGGATGGGGTACAAGATCCGGCATATATGAGAGCATAGCAAACTCGCTCTGTGACAGATATAAAGTCGTCACCTTTGATCTTCCCGGTTTCGGAGACAGTACGGAACCCCGCGAACCCTGGAGCGTGGATGATTATGCGGATTTCTTCTTAAAGTTCGTGAAGGAACTGGGGATCTCTTCCGCCACACTTCTGGGACATTCCTACGGAGGCAGGATCATCATAAAACTTGCATCCCGGAAACAGAGCGATCTGAACATCGAAAAACTGGTGCTGGTGGACAGCGCAGGCATAGTGAATCCCAAGAGTTTCAAGACAAGAATGAAGATCTTCAGATACAAGTTCCTGAAGAGACTTTCAGGGCTTGGCATTGCTAAATTCTTCTTCGGAAACACCATTGAAGAATGGAAAAAGAAGCAGGGTTCTGAAGATTACAGAAATTCAAGCCCCATTATGCGGGCATGCATGGTAAAGGCAGTAAATGAAGATCTGAGGGATCTTCTTCCGCAGGTGGACAGAGAGACTTTGCTGATCTGGGGAGACAAAGATACGGCTACGCCTCTTTCGGACGGAAAACTCATGGAAAAACTGATCCCCGGAGCGGGACTGGCAGTGATCCCCGGAGCGGGACATTACTCTTTTCTTGAAAATCCCCTGCTCTTTGAACGGATAATCAACGCATTTTTATAGATCATCGGAAGGTTGGGACATGAGGACCCATGTTTGAAAAAATCTTTTTTATAACATCATATTTAGTTCTTGTACTGCTGCAGTGCTTCGTTTTTTGGTACGGGATGCGGTACAATGTTCATATGCTCCAGCAGAACAGCTACAAGAACAAAGGGCATATGAAATGGCTTAAGGAGAACTTCTCCAGACAGCGTTTTCTGCTTATAGGCACAGTTCCTCTCGTTCTTACGGCGGTTTTGGGAGACCATGGGGTTGCGGTGATAATCTCAGCGGCGTTCGGTGTTTTGGTGGCGGTGGGATATGTTGCACAGAAGAGGAACAATACAAAGAAAAAACTGGTATTTACAAACCGGGTTAAAAGGCTTATAGTATGCGACCTGGTAGTTAACGGGATCTTGACGGCGATCCCTGCGGTTGTCTTTTTTTTGGCCGACGGCGGGAAAGCTGCTCTCAGGGCGGGAACAACTGCGTTGGTTCTTTTGAACCTTCTTGAACCCCTTTGCCTCGTACTTTGCAACATCCTTATGAAACCTGTAGAAAAGCATATAAACAATGGATTCATAAAGGATGCGAAAAAGATACTTAAGGAAAACAAAGATCTCATCGTGATCGGCGTTACGGGAAGTTACGGAAAGACAAGTCTCAAGTTCTTCCTTAAGGAACTTTTGTCGGTAAAGTTCAATGTTCTTGCCACACCCGAGAGCTTCAACACTCCCATGGGAGTTGTGAAGACCATACGAGAGAGCCTTAGGCAGACGGACGACATTTTCATCTGCGAGATGGGCGCGAAACATGTGGGAGATATAAAAGAGATCTGTGATATCGTGCATCCCGCTCACGGGGTTATTACATCTGTGGGGCCTCAGCATCTTGAGACCTTTAAGACCATTGAAAACGTGAGAAAAACGAAGTTCGAACTGGCAGAAGCGCTTCCGGCAGGAGGCAAACTTTTTGTGAACTTCGACTCAGAAGAAGCAAGAAAGCAGGAGGGAAACTACAACCGCATCGTCTATGGCATTGAGGACCGGACGGGCTGCTACGCAAAAGACATTTCCCTTTCACCTCTGGGAACGGATTTCACCGTTGTTACTCCCGACGGAGAAGAAGAAAGATTCCATATGCGTCTCATAGGTTACGTGAATGTTCTGAATGTTCTTGGAGCCATCACTGTGGCCCATTCCTTCGGAATTCCGCTGGAGGAACTCAAGGTGCCTGTAAGAAGGCTGATCCCCGTGAGTCACAGGCTGGAACTCAGAGAGCACGGAAACTTTACCATTATCGATGATGCATATAATTCCAATCCCGTGGGTTCCAAAGCAGCGGTGGAGACCCTTAAGGATTTTGACGGAGTCAGGATCCTGATCACTCCCGGAATGGTAGAACTGGGAGAAAAGGAAGACGAGCTGCATTACAAGTTCGGAACCTATGCCGCTCCCTGTTGTGATTACATCCTTCTGGTAAACAGATATCGTACGAAGGAGATAAAGCGCGGAGCGCTGGAAAGCGGATTTCCGGAAGACAGGCTTTTTGAATTTGACAAGTTTACAGAGGCCATGGATTTTGCATGTACCCGCATAAAGGACGACAGACACCGGTTCATATTATTGGAGAACGATCTTCCGGATAATTTCTAGGACCGTATCGGTATAAAAGATCAAGCAGACATTAGGAGGAAACTGATGATAAATTTAGCTGTATTCTTCGGAGGACGTTCCGTAGAGCATGAGGTTTCGGTCATCTCGGCATTACAGGCTACCGCAAGCCTTGACAGAAGCCGTTACAATGTGATCCCCGTATACATCACAAAGCAGAACGAGATGTATATCGGAGAGGCAGTGGGAAACATACAGGAATATAAGGACATTCCCGGATTGTTGAAGAAATCCGAAAGAGTCATCATGATAAATGACGGTAAGGATGTGGTGCTCACCACCTATCCTTCAAAACTCTTCGGAAAGAAGCGCATACGTGTCGACGTGGCTTTCCCCATCGTTCACGGAACAAATGTGGAGGACGGAACCTTCCAGGGATATCTGAGACATCTGGGTGTTCCTTTTGTGGGCTGTGATGTGGCATCATCGGCCATCGGAATGGAAAAATATGCCCAGAAGGTCATTCTTAAAGAAAACGGCATTCCTGTGCTGGATTCCCTGATCTTCACTCTTTCCGATTACAAGGATGTGGAGAGCATGGTGGAAAGGATCGAGAAGAGATTCGGCTATCCCGTGATCGTAAAGGCCGAAAATCTCGGGTCTTCCGTGGGTATCACCGTGGCAAAAGACAGGAACGGCCTGTATTCCGCCATTGACGATTCCTTCAGATATGCCAGAAAGGTCCTTGTGGAGCATGCCATCACCAACCTCAGAGAGATCAACTGTTCGGTGCTGGGTGATGAGAACGAGGCCATTGCGTCCGAGATCGAGGAGCCTTTCCACAGCAAGGAGATCCTGAGCTACAAAGATAAGTACCAGTCGGGCGGAAAGAGCGGTTCTAAGGGAATGGCGAGCGTTTCCAGACAGATCCCCGCAAATGTTCCCGCAGAGATGCGTGACAGGATCAGAGAATTGGCGGTCAAAAGCTTTAAGCTTCTGGGATGCAGCGGCGTTTCCAGACTGGACTTCATGCTGGATACAGACAACAATGAACTTTATTTCAACGAGATAAACACCATTCCGGGTTCCCTTGCTTTTTATCTCTGGGAGCCCATGGGGATCCCCTACGGTGAACTCCTTGACAGGATGGTGGATCTTGCTCTGAAACGTGCCAGAGAGGATGAGAAACTCACTTTCTCCTTCGATACGAACCTGCTCTCCGATAACGCGTTCTCCGGCAGCAAGGGAGCGAAAGGCGCAAAGTTTTAAAGAATGAAAAAGGATGTTTTGATCAAAATTTCAGGATTGCATGCAGGCGGCAATGAAGACGGGGATATGCAGCTCATAGTGAACGGAACCTACATGGAAAACGGGGAAAAGATCTATCTGAGCTACGATGAGACGGATTCCGACGGGGAAGAACACAAATGCAGGATCCGCATCTGTCCCGGGGAAGTGGTCTATTCCAAGTCGGGGATAATGACCACCGAGCTGTACTACATTTTGGGGGAACCCTATGCCTCCGTCATCAGTACGCCTTACGGTCAGCTGGATGCGGAGATCGTTACGGAAAAGATGGAATTCGGGGACAACCCGGAAGCCATGGTGGACCTGACTCTGGATTATATGCTCAGCATCAACGGAGAGTTTGCGTCAAACTGCACGCTGAATGTGCTGGTGCAGGAGATAGTAAGAGAATAGAGAAAATAATAGAGCCGCGGATCTGTTTCCGCGGCTCGTTTTGTCAGAAATATGCATCAACCAAACTGTAACTGGATGTCTTTCGTATAAACATCTACGTAGCTGTAAGAAGCCGTCTTGATAGTGTCAGCTGCTTCGTCAAGCTTAATGGTAAAGATACAGGGATAAGTCTCTGTGATCGTCCCCTCAACCACATCGTACCTGTTGCGTCCCATGTTCTTTGTGACTTTTACGTGATTACCTACATTACCCCGGATGCTTCTAACTACGGCACCCATGTCGCCCTGCTGCTTCATAACGTTCTCCTTTCGCGGCCGATAGACCACACTCACGTATTTTTCTTGTGTTTTCGCCTAAAAACACAAGAATTAGGTGTTGAATTTTCCGAAAACTACTATATCATGTGTTCAATAGTTTGTCAAGTAAAAATAGTGGTTTTTGAAACGGGTAGACACAATATATAGAAAAAGAGCCTTTTCCACGGTGTTGTGAAAAAGGCTCTTTATTTGCGATCATTTTTTCTTTTTTGCTGCTTCGGTCTCTTTCTGTGCCTTGTTCAAAAGACGCTTGAAGAAACCTTTCTTTTCCTGAGGTGCTTCAAGAGGTCCGCGAAGACCCATGACCTTGATGATGTACATTCCGTTGACTACGGCCTTGACTTCCTTTTTAACGGGAACGTTGTCGAAGATCTTGGCATCGCACATGAGGCTGTGAACCTGAGGACCCACCTTGGCTTTAACAACGGGAACCTTGGAATGCTTCAGATACCAGGGCGTCTGCTGTACTACGATGTCGGGGAAACCTGCCTCGGTGATCTTCATCTTTTTCTTGTCTATGATGAGCATGGAAACCGTCTGGGCTCCATTCATAATGTTGGCTTCTGCGGCTTCCTGCTTCTTCTGCATCCTGTTGCCTATGATGACGAGAGCGATGAGAGCGGCAAGAAGAACTGCGGCTACAACTATAAGAACAATGGACCATGTTGCCAGAAGAACAACAGGATAAAGTGTAAACAATGATAACATGAACTGAGCGAACCTCCCTAAATGTGTATAGTGGCTAAAATAATATAGTAAAATCTTTTATTTTTCAATAGTTTCTTTAAGAGCGGCCGCTTTTCTTTCGGCTTTTCTGGAAGGATTTTTAAAGAGATACTTCTCGTGTCCTTCAAGCATGGTTCCCACGATCTTCTGAGTGTAAGCACCCACGAACTTAAGTTCCTCTTCGGAAAGATCCTTAAGATAAATGGGCTTTCCGTACTCGATCACGGCGGTGGCGCGCTTTACGAAAGGCTTTGAGTTTTCAAATATATCATCGGAACCGGAGATGGCCACGGGAACAATGGGACAGCCTGATTTTGTGGAGATCTTGAAACTGCCTTCTTTGAAGGGGTTCATATCCCTTGTTTTGCTGCGGGTGCCTTCGGGAGCGATGAACATTGACACGCCTGCGTTGACGTTGTCGATGCTCTTTAAGATCATCTTGAGTCCGGAACGGGGATCTTTGCGGTCAAGGAAAAAACAGTTGCAAAGGTCCATCCACCAGGAGAGGAAGGGGATCTTTCTCAGTTCCTTCTTGGAAACGATGCCCGTAACCACGGGAAGTGAGGCATATGCCAGCGCGGCATCCAAAAGTCCGCGATGGTTGGCGGCAAACATTACGGGAGTGTCTTTGGGTACGTTTTCAAGCCCCAGTTTTACAACCCTTGTGCCTGCACAGAACAGGACTGCCGAGAATCCGGCTTTTACAACGGGCTGAGCGATCTTTGACACCAACACAGGATTGCGGAGCCGCATGAGTTCAAGGACGATCAGCAACGGAGAGGTGATGATGAAATACAGCACCAGAGTCAATATTGTAGTGATGAGGAGTATCATATGTTTAAGCCTCCGTTATTCTTCATCGGGATCTTCGCCTTCTCCGAGGTCATCGGAGCTTAAATACAGAGGGCTTTCCTCTGTGAGTTCCACCAGCATTTCGAGATAGCATGCGGATTCATAATCTGCAGGCCAGATAAGATTGCCTTCGGCATCGCGTCTGTACTCGTAACGGCTGTAGAGGATGGGCTTATAGTAGGTAGGCTCTCCGTTGGCATCCAAAACAACATTGTAGTTGGAATCTCTGACAGGAGTCAGATGTATGGGATTTCCGTCGGCGTCAAGCACAAGCTCGGTTCCGTCGGGGGACTTTAAGCAGTCCTTGAAGATGATGTTTCCCTCGGAGTCATGTACAAAGTCTCCGTCCCAGCTTACCAGAGGTTCCAGGAAAATGGGAGCGCCGTTCTTGTCATAGGCGATGGATCCGTTGATGTAACAAACGGGCTTTCCGAGAACGTATGAAGGATCGTCGGAAGGATAGTATTCCCCGTGGATGTTCCTTACAGGCTCGGAGGTGCGCTTTTTACCGAAAGCATCTGTGCCCGCTGCGCCGTTAATGTCTTTGATAACGGGAATGAGATAAGGCATATAGGTGTTTGCGTTGATGAGCACGTGCGTCTTTTTGTCGTCGATGTATGCAAGGCTTCCAAGTTTGGAAGTGTTGCTCAGGAACATCTCCGCAAATTTGGCGGCGGAAGTGTCGATGAGAGGTGTACTGTCAAGGTACTCACGGTCTATGGTGCAAGGACAGCCGTAGTATTCTTCCAAAGTCAGGCCGCTGTTGTAGAGGTAATATGCAAGGGGGATACCCACATATCTGATGTGCCAGGGCTCGTAGGCATATCCTGTGATGTCCACGTCATCTTCGGAGTATCTCAAGATGAATCCGAAGCGCCAGCAGTTGTCTGCCACCCATCTTCCTTCCGGAGATTTTGCAAAGCTGTTTACTAGATCGTACCCGCAGGATTTGCAGGATATGTCAATGGCAAGACCTGTCTGATGTTCACTGGTGCCGGGCTGTGCGGAGTAGTAATTCGTGTGGGAAATGCCGTTTCTTACAAGATAGCCGGCATAAAGGTTGTACTGACGTTCATATGAACGATAACCGGAGATACCGACGATGTCCAGCTGCTTTTCATCAAGTGCGGCGTCACACATCGCATCAAATGCTTCCGCAGCCACGGATCTGAGTTTGTATTTGTCTTCCCTGCTGTTGGGATACTGTGAATGCTTTATGGAAACCAGATCGGAAGGCACGTACTTCTCTCCAAGAGTGAATTCACGGTTTACGATGAACGTGACATCGGAGGGATCCGTAACGGGAGTTTCAAAATGTACCGGCACTGTAGGAATGGGTGAAGGAGTGTTGGTGGGGGTCGGTGTATTTGTAACTTCCGGAGTGGGTGAAACCCTGGAAGTGGGTGTTGCTGTGGGCTCCGGTGTGGGAGTGGATGTAGCTGTGGGCAACGGAGTGGGTGTGGCCGTGGGGGCGGGGGTTTCAATAGTTTCCATGGTGGGAGTTACCTTTGACTGTGCGGGGGGTGTAAGGAGTTCCGAAGGCGAAACAAAGAAGTTCTGTTCGCATCCGCCGAGCAAAAAGGCACTGAGAGCCACTGCTCCCACAAAGATCAGGTTTTTTGATTTTCTAAGCATATTGTTCATTTGATATCTCGCTTTTTAATGAAGTGTTGGGAAGGAATTTTTCCCACAATCGACAAGAGTATAACACGTTTGATTTTTTAATGCAAGACGGGAAGACGCCCGAGGACAGCCCGCGGGTAAAGCACCTGCGGGGAATGAACCCGAGGCAAAAAATATATTTACTAAATAAGGGGACATGTGATAAAATTATTAGTTACAGTGGAGTTTTATCTTCACTGTTTGGGATTAAACAGAGGAACGAAGAGGACTGAAATCATGTACAGATTTTATCTGATGATCTTTTTCAACATGCTGAGGGTTCCGGGACTCTTACACCGTCTCAACAAGATGGTGAGAAACAAGGAGAAGTTCAGCGCTGAAGAAAGACATGCGGAAGTAAGAAGGACCATTAATATCATTAAAGCGGCGTCTTTCATCAAAACAAGGGTTTACGGGGTGGAAAATCTTCCCGAGGATACGGGTTACATCATGTATTCCAATCACCAGGGAAAATACGATGCTCTCGGCATATTCTATGCCCACGAAAAACCCTGCTCGGTAGTAATGGATGAGAAAAAATCTCATATGATGCTCACCAGACAGATCATGGCATTATGCGACGGAAAGACGCTGGTACTCAACGACCCCAGAAGCGGTCTTAAGACCATTATGGAAATGGCGGAAGAGGCAAAACAGGGAAGAAAGTTCCTGATCTTCCCCGAAGGCGGTTACAACCACAACAAGAACACCCTTCAGGAGTTCAAACCCGGTTGTTTCAAGGCTTCCTTAAAGTCACAGACACCCATTGTACCCATTGCTCTTGTGGATTCCTACAGAGCCTATGAAGGTTTTGCCTTCGGATTCATCAACACCCAGGTACATTTCCTGCCGCCCATTCCTTACGAAGAGTACAAGGATATGAAGACTCCCGAGATCGCAGCTATGGTGAGAGGCAGGATAGAAGCCAAGGTCAATGAGGTTTTGGAAAAGAGAAAAGCCAGAAGAAAATTCAAATTCTTCGGATAATATAAATGAAAGGTATAAAAGCTATGTACAAAAAAGTTGACACCAACATGAATTTTGTGGAAAGGGAGAAAGAAGTCTTAAAGTTCTGGAACGAGAACAAGATCTTCGAAAAGAGCATCGATTCACGAAAGAAGTGCCCTACCTATACTTTCTATGACGGACCGCCCACAGCCAACGGAAAGCCTCACATCGGTCACGTTGAGACAAGAACGATCAAGGATATGATCCCCCGTTACCGCACAATGAAGGGATACAACGTTCCCAGAAAAGCAGGCTGGGACACCCACGGACTTCCCGTTGAGATCGAAGTAGAGAAGCTTCTCCACATCGACGGCAAGGATCAGATTGAAGCATACGGCCTTGAACCTTTCATTGAAAAATGCCGTGAAAGTGTTTGGAAGTACAAGGGCATGTGGGAGGATTTCTCCGACACCGTAGGCTTCTGGGCCGACATGGAGCATCCTTACATCACCTATGACAACAATTTCATCGAGTCCGAATGGTGGGCTCTCAAAACCCTTTGGGACAAGGGACTTCTTTACAAGGGCTTTAAGATCGTTCCCTACTGCCCCAGATGTGGAACACCTCTTTCATCGGCCGAGGTTTCCCAGGGCTATAAGACGGTAAAGGAGCGCTCCGCCATCGCACGTTTCAAGGTTAAGGGCGAGGATGCATATGTACTCGTATGGACCACCACACCCTGGACTCTTCCTTCCAACGTGGCACTTTGCGTAAATCCCGTTGAGTCCTACGTAAAAGTAAAGTGCGCGGACGGCTACACCTACTACCTTGCGGAAGCACTTTGCGACACCGTACTCGGAAAGTTTGCGGACAAGGAGAACAACAAGCCCGCTTACGAGATCCTTGAAAGATACAAGGGCAAGGATCTTGAATACAGAGAATACGAGCCTCTCTTCGACTGCGCTGTGGAACTTTGCAGGAAGCAGAACAAGAAGGCGTTCTACATCACATGTGACGGATACGTTACACTTACCGACGGTACAGGCGTTGTACACATCGCTCCCGCATTCGGTGAGGATGATGCCAAGGTGGGAAAGAATTACGACCTTCCTTTCGTTCAGCTGGTTGACGGCAAAGGCTGCATGACCGCAGAGACAAAATATGCCGGACTCTTCGTAAAGAAGGCAGATCCTGAAGTATTGAAGGATCTGGATGCTGCGGGACTTCTCTTTGACGCTCCCAAGTTCGAGCACGAGTATCCTCACTGCTGGAGATGTGACACACCTCTCATCTACTATGCACGTGAATCATGGTACATCAAGGAGACCGCCGTTCGTGACGACCTCATCAGAAACAATAACACCGTTAACTGGATCCCCGAGTCTATCGGTAAGGGACGTTTCGGCAACTGGCTTGAGAACATTCAGGACTGGGCGATCTCCCGTAACCGTTACTGGGGAACACCTCTCAACATCTGGGAATGCGAATGCGGCAACTTCGAATGCGTGGGAAGCCGTGAGGAACTGAAGAACCTTAGCGGAAACGAGGCGGCCCTCACAGTTGAGCTTCATCGTCCTTACATCGACGAGATCACCATCAAGTGTCCCAAGTGCGGAAAGCCCATGCACAGAGTTCCCGAGGTTCTGGACTGCTGGTTCGATTCAGGAGCAATGCCCTTCGCACAGCACCACTACCCTTTCGAGAACAAGGAACTTTTCGAGCAGCAGTTCCCGGCTCAGTTCATTTCCGAGGCTGTTGACCAGACAAGAGGATGGTTCCATTCCCTTATGGCGGAATCAACCCTCCTTTTCAACAAGGCACCTTATGAGAACGTCATCGTTCTCGGACACGTTCAGGATGAGAACGGTCAGAAGATGAGCAAGTCCAAGGGCAACGCCGTAGATCCTTTCGAGGCACTGGAGAAGTTCGGTGCAGATGCCATCAGATGGTACTTCTATACAGCATCCGCTCCCTGGCTGCCCAAGAGATTTTCCGACAAGATCGTAGTTGAAGGACAGAGAAAGTTCCTTTCAACTCTCTGGAATACATATGCTTTCTATGTACTGTACGCAAACATCGACAACTTCGATCCCACACAGTACAAGCTGGAGTATGACAAGCTGCCCGTAATGGACAAGTGGCTCCTCTCAAAGCTTAACTCAACGGTTAAGAAGGTAGACAACTGCCTTGACAAATATGCTATCCCCGAAGCAGCAGGTGCTCTTGAAGTCTTTGTTGACGAAATGAGCAACTGGTATGTGCGTCGCGGACGTGAGCGTTTCTGGGCAAAAGGCATGGAGCAGGACAAGATCAATGCCTACATGACACTGTGCACCGCTCTTGTTACCATTTCCAAGGCAGCAGCTCCCATGATCCCCTTCATGACAGAGAGCATCTATCAGAACCTTGTGGTTTCCGTAGACAAGAATGCTCCCGAGTCCATCCATCTCTGCGACTATCCCGTTGTGGATGAGAGCATGATCGACACGGAACTGGAGAACCATATGGACGAGGTTCTGGACATCGTTGTTCTGGGCCGTGCGGTAAGAAACGCATCCCTCATCAAACAGCGCCAGCCTGTGGCAAAGATGTATGTTAAGGCTGAGAAGGAACTTCCCGAATTCTTCAGGGAGATCATCGAGGACGAACTGAACGTTAAGGAAGTCATCTTTACAGACGATGTTCGTTCCTTTACCAGCTACACCTTCAAGCCTCAGTTGAAGACTCTGGGACGTCGTTTCGGTTCAAGACTCAACGCTCTTAAGGAAGTGCTGAACAACCTTGACGGAAATGCAGCAATGGATTCCCTTAACGAGAAGGGTGTCCTTACCGTCAACGTGGAAGGTACCGACGAGGATCTGACCAAGGAAGATCTCCTGATCGATATGGCTCAGATGCCCGGATATGTTTCACAGGCAGACAAGGACGTTACAGTCGTAATGGATACAAACCTTACACCCGAGCTCATCGAGGAAGGTTTTGTACGTGAGATAATTTCAAAGATCCAGACCATGCGTAAGGACTCCGATTTCGAAGTCATGGACCGCATCAAGGTTTACATTTCCGGCAACGACAGGATCGCAGAGATCGCGAAGAAGAACGAAAGCGAGATCAGAAGAGTGGTTCTTGCGGACGAGATCGTTACAGGCAGCATGAACAACACAGGTAAAGATTGGAATCTTAACGGTGAGGATGTAACGCTTGGCGTAGAAAGAGTGTGAGAATGGAGATTTTAAAGGAAGAGCTGCAGAAATCCATAGCATATAACATGAGGATGCTTTACAGAAAGGACATCGATGAGGCAACGCCCCAGCAGATGTACCAGGCAGTGTCCTATGCGCTTAAGGATTATATAATCGACATGTGGATGAACACCCACAAGACTTATGAGGAAAAAGATGCGAAAACGGTTTACTATCTTTCCATGGAATTCCTTATGGGACGTGCGCTGGGGAACAATATCATCAATATGAAGGCTCTTCCCGTGGTTAAGGAAGCACTGGAGGAACTTGGCTTTTCTCTTGAGAACATCGAAGAGGAAGAGCCGGATCCCGCTCTGGGTAACGGCGGTCTGGGCCGTCTTGCCGCATGCTTCCTTGATTCTCTTTCGACTCTCGGCTATCCGGCATATGGCTGCGGCATCCGTTACAAATACGGAATGTTCAAGCAGGCCATAGAAAACGGCTATCAGGTGGAACGCCCCGACAACTGGCTTAAGGACGGTTATCCTTTTGAGATCAAGAGGGCTGAGTACACCGAGGAAGTCAAGTTCGGCGGATATGTGAAGATGATCCCCGGAGAAGACGGAAGGGATCACTTCGTTCAGGAGAACTGCCTCTCCGTTCGTGCAGTGCCTTATGACATCCCCATCGTGGGCTACAATAACGGCATTGTGAACACCTTGAGGATCTGGGATGCGGAAGCCATCAACGACTTCAACCTGGATTCCTTCGACAAGGGTGATTACCAGCGTGCGGTGGAGCAGGAAAATCTTGCCCGTACCATCACAGAAGTCCTTTACCCCAACGACAATCACTATGCAGGAAAGGAACTGAGACTGAAGCAGCAGTACTTCTTCGTTTCCGCTTCTGTTCAGAGGGCTGTGAAGAAGTACATGGAAAATCATTCTGACGTGAGAAAACTTCACGAAAAAGTGTGCTTCCAGCTGAATGATACCCATCCCACGGTTACCATTGCGGAACTTATGAGGATCCTTCTTGACGATTACTATCTCACCTGGGACGAGGCCTGGGAAGTGGTCACCAAGAGCTGTGCCTACACGAATCATACCATCATGAGCGAGGCTCTGGAAAAATGGCCCATCGACCTTTTCTCAAAGCTCTTGCCCAGAGTTTATCAGATAATCGAAGAGATCAACCGCCGTTTCGTATGCCTGCTGAATGCGAAGTATCCCAACAACCAGGATAAGATCCGCAGCATGGCCATCCTCTACGACGGACAGGTGCGCATGGCAAATCTTGCCATCGTTGCGGGCTATTCCGTAAACGGCGTTGCAAGACTTCACACCGAGATACTTAAGAACGTACAGCTTAAGGATTTCTACGAGCTGTGGCCCGAGAAGTTCAACAACAAGACCAACGGAATCACCCAGAGAAGATTCCTGCTCCACGGAAATCCTCTTCTGGCGGAGTGGGTCACAGACAGGATCGGAGATGCATGGATCACGGATCTTTCCAGAATGGAGAAGCTGCTGGAGTTTGTGAACAGCGACGAAGATCTCATCTCCCTTTCGGAAGTAAAGCAAAAGAACAAGGTTCGCCTTGCAAGATATATAAAAGAACACAACGGAGTGACGGTGGATCCCGAATCCATCTTTGATGTACAGGTTAAGCGTCTTCATGAGTACAAGAGACAGCTCCTTAACATACTCCATGTGATGTACCTCTACAATGAAATAAAGAGCGGAAATATGCTTGACATGCAACCTCGGACCTTCATCTTCGGAGCAAAGGCTTCCGCAGGCTACAGAAGAGCCAAGGCCATCATCAAACTCATAAACAACGTGGGCAATGTCATAAACAACGATCCTCAGGTCAACGGACTTCTGAAGGTGGTCTTCATCGAGAACTACAGAGTGTCCAATGCGGAGATGATCTTTGCCGCCAGCGATGTTTCAGAGCAGATCTCTACAGCCTCCAAGGAAGCTTCCGGAACGGGCAACATGAAGTTCATGCTGAACGGAGCTGTCACTCTGGGCACCATGGACGGAGCAAACGTTGAGATCGTGGAAGAAGTGGGGCGTGAAAATGCGGTGATCTTCGGCCTTTCCGCAGATGAAGTCATCAATTTCGAAAGAAACGGCGGCTATAATCCCAGAGACATCTACAACAGCGATCAGAGAGTGAGACGTGTTGTGGATCAGCTGGTGGACGGAACCTATACCGAGGAAGACGTTAACATCTTCCGTGAGCTTTACGACATGCTCCTTAACAAGGACGAGTACTTCATCCTTAAGGATTTTGCAGCCTATGCGGATGCCCAGAAGCGTGTGAACGAGTTCTACAAGGACCGCAAGGCATGGACCAGGGCAACCCTTGTGAACATTGCAAAGTCCGGCAAGTTCTCTTCCGACAGGACCATCGAAGAATATGCCACAGAGCTTTGGAAACTTGAGAAAGTGACAGTCAATGAACATAAAGCTGAATGACATCTTAACACTTAAAAAATCCCACCCCTGCGGAAACGCGGAGTGGGAAGTTTTACGTGTGGGAGCCGACCTTCGCCTAAAGTGCAGAGGCTGCGGTCACATGGTGATGCTCCCCCGTCTTCAGGTTGAGAAGAATATTAAGATGATCAACGGAGAAAAGATATGACCGGTGAAGAATGGCGGTTTTGCAAAAAGTGCCTTATTCGTGATCTCGACGAAGGGGCACTTTTTGAGTCAGTAAAAGAATATCTGGCTAGTCTGGACGAAAGTGTCAAAGCGCCCCAAGAGGAATACGAAAGGCGACTTTCTCTGTGCCGTGAGTGCGACAGGCTGGTGCGCGGCACATGCACGGTCTGCGGCTGCTATGTGGAAATGCGGGCAGCGGGAAAAGACAGGGAATGTCCTGCGGTTCATCCGAAGTGGTAAAGCAAGAATTTGATAATTATATGATAAAAAAGAATATAGATTTTCTTTCGTTTATGGTATAGAATGTTCCCATAGCGGTTTGAAAAGCTTAATAAATTATCACGCAAACAACCAACCGGCATGTGAAAATTTATTTTAAAGGAGAGAACAAACAATGAAAATGAACAACATCCCGCAGGTAAAGATCGGTATTGTTGCAGTTTCACGTGACTGCTTCCCTGAAGCACTTGCAGTGAACAGACGTAAGGCTCTTGTTGAGGCTTACAAAAAGAACTTTGATGCAGCTGACATCTATGAATGCCCTATCTGCATCGTTGAGAGCGAGATCCACATGGTTCAGGCTCTTGAAGACATCAAGAAGGCAGGCTGTAACGCACTTTGCGTTTATCTCGGAAACTTCGGTCCCGAGATCTCCGAAACACTTCTTGCAAAGCACTTTGACGGACCCAAGATGTTCGTTGCTGCTGCAGAAGAGTCACAGAACGACCTTTCCGACGGAAGAGGCGATGCTTACTGCGGTATGCTGAATGCATCCTACAACCTGAGACTCCGTTCCGTAAAGAAGGTTTACATCCCCGAGTATCCCGTAGGTGATGCTGAGGATTGCGCAAAGATGATCAACGAGTTCGTTCCCATCGCTCGTGCAGTTGTGGCTCTTTCAGATCTTAAGATCATTTCCTTCGGTCCCAGACCGTTGAACTTCCTTGCATGCAACGCTCCTATCCAGCAGCTTTACAACCTTGGCGTAGAGATCGAGGAGAACTCAGAGCTGGATCTTTTCGAAGCATTTAACAAGCATGCAAATGACTCCAGGATCCCTGCAAAGGTTAAGGAGATGGAGGCAGAGCTTGGCAAGGGCAACAAGAAGCCCGAGATCCTCAACAAGCTTGCTCAGTACGAGCTCACACTTCTTGACTGGATCGAGGCTCACAAGGGCTATCGTAAGTACGTTACCGTTGCAGGTAAGTGCTGGCCCGCATTCCAGACACAGTTCGGTTTCGTTCCCTGCTATGTGAACAGCCGTCTCACAGGTATGGGCATCCCCGTATCCTGCGAAGTTGATATTTACGGAACACTTTCCGAGTTCATCGGAACCTGCGTAAGCGATGACATTGTTACACTCCTTGACATCAACAACTCCGTTCCCAAGGATATGTTCAAGCAGTCCATCGAGGGCAAGTACTCTTACAAGCATACAGACACATTCATGGGCTTCCATTGCGGAAACACATGCAGCTCCAAGCTTGCAAACTTCGAAATGAAGTACCAGAAGATCATGGCTCGTGCACTTCCCATCGAGGTTACCAACGGAACACTTGAAGGTGCCATTGCTCCCGGCGAGATCACATTCTACCGCCTGCAGTCCACATCCGACAACATTCTTCGTGCATATGTTGCAGAAGGTGAGGTTCTCCCTGTAGATCCTATGTCCTTCGGTGGCATCGGCGTTTTCGCCATTAAGGAAATGGGACGTTTCTATCGTCACGTTCTCATCCAGAAGGGTTTCCCTCATCACGGAGCAGTTGCTTTCGGTCATTACGGAAAGGCTCTCTTTGAGGTCTTCAAGATGATCGGCGTTGATGTTGAAGAGATTGGCTTCAACCAGCCCGAAGGAATGCTCTACAAGACAGAGAATCCTTTTAAATAAGATTATGAGACACAGATGCCCTTCCCGTAAGCATTACGGGAGGGGTATTCTTTTAGGAAAGAAAACATCAGAAGGTTGAATATGGGTGAATCTGATATGGCGGATGAGATCATTGAAGGAAGTGGCACCAAACAGGCGAAAAAGATCAAACTGTGGATAAGTATACCGCTGATCGTCTTGATCTGTGCATTTTTAGGATTTTTAGTTTATTGGATAATAATCATAAGAGCAGCTGTCTTGGATCAATCCAGGAAGATCCAAATACAAAAAGGATTTGACATAAATGCGGGAGTATATGAAAACGCAAGTGTGTTCCGGCACTCCATGACGGAAGACTACAGGTATTTGTTCAACGATCCGCGCTTTGAGCATGTAAGTTATGAATATATCACGGGTTTAGGGATCGAGTCCGGAGCAAATAGAGCGATGCATGTTCATATCGAATTCATCGATAACAGCGATTATTGCAGAAAGCAACTGGACAGAATGAATATTTACGGAGCGTATCCCTGTAACGCAAGAGAGATCGTTTTGGCATATGATAGCGCGAAGCAGTTGTTTCCTGATACAAAGGACGAAAATATTTTGGGAAAGACCGTGAGGCTGCAGTACAGAGATGTATATGAAGATGTTACGGTTGTGGGGATCAATCGCAGTAAGGATGTTTCGGGGCATGAAATCTCGTATATCCCAATTGATATGATATCATTGCTTTCCGATCTTCTGAAAAACTCCGAATTCCGCGATCAGACGTATTTGTTTACTGATCGTTTTTTTAGCGAGCATCCCGAACTGTTTAACGGAAGTTCTTATAATATTGGGTTTAGCAGCCTTAACTGTAAGAAAGCGAATGAGTTGGAAGGATCAAAGCTGATCTGCGGACGTAATGTGGAAAGAGAGGGCGAGATAGTCCTGGAGCTGGGAACCATAAGGAACGATCCTGTTTGCTTCGATATAGTGGGAAAAAGTGAAGATGAGCTCAGGGAGTATGCAAAAAGTCTTCTGGGAATGGAAGTGGCTTGCGGTTCAAGCGGTCATTATGTTTTGAAATATAAGATCGTGGGTATAGCGGACGACAGTGGGGAAGAGAATGAGAAAAACTGTTATCTCA